>NZ_JAHDSX010000167.1:0-255 GCF_020969955.1 Allobaculum fili
GTCCTGACTGTGACTGAGCTGTGTGCAATGAACGGTGTCAGTCGTTCAGGTTACTACAGCTGGTGTGCTCAGACAGAAAGCCGTGAACAAAGAGAAGCCCGGGACAGAGCAGATTTCGAACTGATTCGGCAGGCTTTCCGGAAAGCGCGCGGCCATGCCGGTGCCAGACAGATCCAGATGATCCTTCTCCATCAAAGCCCCAGTATCAGGTTCAACATGAAAAAGATCCGGAGGCTCATGAGGAAGTTCAACCTG
>NZ_JAHDSX010000168.1:0-255 GCF_020969955.1 Allobaculum fili
ACAGTTCTTACGAAATAGAAAAATCTCGAAACAAGCATAACTAGAACCAAAGTTAGAGAACTAGATCAAGCAAGGAAGGGCGTACGGAGGATGCCTTGCCACTCTTGAATGATGAAGGACGCGTCAGACTGCGAAAAGCCGTGCCGAGCTGTCAGGGAAGCGACGACACACGGATATCCGAATGGGGGAACCCGGCTGGTTTTATAGCCAGTCATCCATGCAAATGGAGAGAAACCCGGTGAACTGAAACATCTA
>NZ_JAHDSX010000169.1:0-255 GCF_020969955.1 Allobaculum fili
TGCCAGGCGGGCAGTTTGACTGGGGCGGTCGCCTCCCAAAGAGTAACGGAGGCGCCCAAAGGTGCGTTCAGTCTGGATGGAAACCAGATTTAGAGTGTAAATGCATAAGCGCGCCTGACTGCGAGGCTAACAAGCCGAGCAGGGACGAAAGTCGGGATTAGTGATCCGGCGGTGCCGAATGGAAGGGCCGTCGCTCAACGGATAAAAGCTACCCTGGGGATAACAGGCTGATCCCGCCCAAGAGTTCACATCGAC
>NZ_JAHDSX010000017.1:0-45336 GCF_020969955.1 Allobaculum fili
ACTTTGGAGAAATCGATACCGAGATCGATTGCAGGGATGATTGATTCCATGAAAAAGCCTCCTTGAATAAAGGAATTATCCCAAGGAGGCGGTCGAGAAAATACCCGTCTTTTATTTGACGCTTACGGTCAGCGCGTTCGTTTGCGAGCTTGCTCCAAAATAAAACCAGCCGGGGATTCCGGCTGGCTGTCTGTTTCAAATGTTCTACTGGTAGTAAATGAAGTTTCCGTATTCGTCGTAGTAGCCGAGATTTTCATCCGGCAGAGCTTCCTGCTGCGCGTTGGGATCTTCGGCCGGCTGTTCGGCTGCAGAATCCTGCGCAGGCGCCTGCGGCGTCTGAGCTTCCTTCTTGCGCACCTGTTCGGCGAGTTCCGGATTTTTCGGCTGGGTAATGTGATCCACCACAAAGTCGCTGGCGGCCGCGGTTTTCAGCAGCTTGGTGAAGTGCCAGCCGTCGGCGGGATGCTGATCGTCGACGATGTAGTTGTAAGCGGAAATTTCCAGATCGTAGTTTTTACCGTTTTCCGAATTCGTGAAGTACGTATCGATCGGCAGGTAGTTGTTGACGATGTCGTACGCCTGGCGGCACGCTTCTTCGAGAATCGCGTTGTCCGCATTGTCGACCATGTTCAGGTTGACGCGCAGGGTGGCGGATTCGAGATTGATCGTGGCGCTTTCTACGCCGCCGATCGTAAGCAGATCGCCCTGAATGGCATTCATCTGCGAATCCTGAATGCGCGGCTGCAGGTCGTTGACGCCAAAGCGATTTCCTTCAACGGGGTGGTTGTTGCCCTGTGCACTGGTCAGCAGGACGTAACCGACAATGAGGAACGGAATCAGAATGATGATCAGAGTAAACCAGACGAGCTTGTGGCCCTGTTTGACTTTCTCCTTTTTCGGCTTTCTGACCCGTTTCGTTTTTTTAGGTGTATCGGGCATAGTTCTCTCCAATTCATTTCCATCAGCTGCCTCAGGCAGCAGTATTTTTTCGTGTCCGGTTCTGAGCTCTCTCAAAAACCAACACAATCATATCACACGAAGACTTTTGTGATGGCTGAGGCCGGCCGCGTGAACAAACTGTTAGAAAACTCCGGTTTTCCCTTTGTTCAAAGGGAGAATTTACCGTTTGTTCAGTTCCTGAACGAGCAGACCGTTGGCCTTTTTCGGGTTGGCCTGGCCTTTGGACGCCTTCATGACCTGACCCATGAGAAAGCCGACAGCACGGTTTTTGCCGTTCTTGAAGTCTTCGATCGATTTCGGGTTCTGATCGAGTACGGTGTTGATCAGCTCGAGCAGCGCGCCGTCATCGGACATCTGCTGCATGCCTTTGTCCTTGATCACCTGATCCGGATCGGCGCCCTGCATGACGTCTTCAAAGACTTCCTTGCCCTGCTTGCCGGAAATGGTACCCTCTTCGATGAGGTTGACCAGACGGGCGATCGCCTTGGCGGAAGCCGGATTTTTCGTAAAGTTCAGGCCGTTTTTATTGAGCCAGGCGCTCAGATCGCCGATGACCCAGTTGGCGGCCTTCTTGGCGTCTTTTGCATCAGCCATCACGGATTCGTAGAAGTCGGCCATATCGCGGTCGTTGACGAGAACGGACGCGTCGTAATCGTTGAGGCCAAACTGCTTTTTAAAGCGTTCGAGGCGCTGTTCGGGCAGTTCTTCGAGCGAGTTCTGGATTTCCTCGATCCACTTTTCATCAAGACGGATCGGGAAAATGTTCGGTTCCGGGAAGTACTTGTAGTCGACATTGCCTTCTTTTTTACGCATGAGCACGGTCGATTTGGTCGGCTCATCGTAGCGGCGGGTGGACTGTACGATTTCTTCGCCGGCATCCAGCGCAGCGTTCTGGCGTTCGATTTCCGCCTGAACGGCTTTCTGCACGTTGGCGATCGAGTTCAGGTTTTTGATTTCGACTTTCGTTCCGAGTTTTTCGGGATCGTCGGAAAGCGAAATGTTAATGTCGCAGCGCATGGAACCTTCTTCCATCTTGACGTCGGAAACGTTCAGATAGAAGAGCGTGCGGCGCAGCGCTTCGACATATGCAGCCGCTTCGGCTGCGGAATGCATATCCGGTCGGGAAACGATTTCGACAAGCGGCGTGCCGGCGCGGTTGAAGTCGATGTACGTGCCGGTGTCCTTATGGAACTGCTTGGCCGTATCTTCTTCCATGTGAATGCGCTCGATGCGCACTTTCTTTTCCCCTTCATCGGTCTGGATGAGCACATAGCCGTCCTTGCCGATCGGGTGGAACTGCTGGGTGATCTGGAAGCCTTTGGGCAGATCGGAGTAGTAGTAGTTTTTCCGGTCGAATTTGACGAGCGGGTCGATCGTGCAGTGCAGACCGGTGCACGCTTTAATAGCCAGGCGGACCGCTTCCTTGTTGACGCAGGGCAGCGTTCCCGGATGACCGAGGTCGATGACCGAAGTGTTGGTATTGGCCGGATCGCCGAAGGCTACCAGCGCTCCGGAAAACATTTTCGTTTTTGTTTTCAGCTCGCAATGGATTTCAATTCCAATGGTTACTTCACGCGGCATGCCGGTTCCTCCTTAAAGTCAATGATTTTCTCGAGCGCAGCGGCCACATCCAGAAGTTCCTGTTCCTGGAAGGCAGGGGCGTTCAGGTTAATGCCAAACGGCAGACCGTTATCGGCCAGAGAAAGCGGCATCGTCAAAGACGGATAGCCGGAGAAGTTGGCCAGCTGCATATGCTCTTCTTCGAAGCGGTCCTTGCCAAAGCGGACATCGCTGCTTTCTTCAATGAGCGGCGCGGTATCCGGTGCGGCCGGGGCAAGCAGCACGTCGCACGAGTCGAACAGTTCTTTCCAGGCGTCGACGAGCAGACGGCGGATTTTCTGCGCCTTGCGGAACAGGCGGTCCTGGTTTTCTTCAAAAAGGGTGTAGGAGCCGATCACAAAACGGGCGCGCACGTAGCTTGAGAAACCGGCGGTACGGGAATTGGTCATGACTTCTTCGACCGATCCACCCGGCTTGCGCACACCAAAGCGGATGCCGTCCAGGTTGGAATGGTTGGCCGTCGCTTCGGCGTTGGCAATCGTCTTGTATACGGGCGCGATGAGATTCATCAGCTTTTCATCCATATACAGATCCACAGCTTCTGCACCAGCTGCCTGAATTTTTTCAACGAGTTCGTCAAAATCCTTTTTCAGTTCCGGGCGGGCGATGCGATCGCTGACGGTACGGAAAATACCGATTCGCTTGCCCTTTAAATCCGGATTGAGATTTTCTTTATAGTGTTCGACCGGCAGAAAGGAGCTGGTCATGTCATGATCGTCGCGGCCGGCGAGCACTTCGAGCGCTTCGGCCGCGTCTTCGATAGTGCGGGTAAAGAAGCCGACGGTATCGAGCGAAGAGGCATACGGAATGATGCCGTAGCGGGAAATGCGTCCATAGGTCGGTTTGAAGCCGACGACACCGCAGAAGGCAGCCGGCTTACGGATGGAGTCGCCGGTATCGGTACCGATGGCAAGGGGCGCGCAGCCGGCAGCCATCAGGGCCGCACTTCCGCCGGAAGAACCGCCGGTAATGTGGGCGGGATTCCACGGGTTGCAGGCCGGACCGGTCGATGCGTTGCGGTTGGTCCCGCCCATGCCGAGTTCATCCATGCTGGACTTGGCGACGATGACGGCGCCAGCGTTTTTCAGTTTTTCAACGATCGTGGCATCGTAGACCGGCACGTAGTTGTCGAGAATTTTCGAGCTGGCGGTCGTACGGATGCCTTTTGTGCTGACGTTGTCCTTGAGGACAACCGGAATGCCAGAAAGAAGGCCCTGAACGGGATTTTCCTGCGGTTCGCTTACGATGGTGACCGCCGCGTTCAGCGTCGGCTGGAGCGCCTCAATCTGGGCTGCGGATTCGTTTGGAGTCAGACGGGTTTTCATTTATTTCACCACCTTTGGAACATGAACGTGTCCCATGCGTACATCCGGCACGTTCTCAAGTGCTTCCTCGCGGGAGAGCACATCGCATACGGTATCTTCCCGTAAAAATACGGTTTCGTCTTCAAAGGGATAAATCATCGGTTCCACCCCTTCGGTGTCGATACTCTCGAAGAGTTCAACCTGGGCTTCCACCGCCTGAAAGTCCTTTTTAAGCTCTTCAATTTCCGCATCGCTCAGATCAAATTTCAGATCCGAGGCCAGTTTGCGAAAATATTCGGTTGAAAATTTTTCCATCGGTTTCCTTTCTTTCTGTGCTGTTCTGTTTATCTGGCCGGAAAACCGGCTGAAAACGAGCGGCCTGTACGTTTCGCTGGATTCAAAGGGCTTTTAAAGCCGCCGGATCCGAAAAGCAGAAGCCTCTCGTTTCTGTCTTAGTAAATGCTCATGACCTTGACGCTCTTCGAATCGGGTGCGCGTTCGAGCAGAGCGCAGACGTCGCTGTTGTTTTCGATAATCACTTTATACGTGCACGTCGTATCGGTAAACGCCGAAAGATCTTCGCGCACGGACTGAATGACCGCGAGAATCTCGCTGACCGTCTTTCCGTGGGCCGTGATATGAATCGTCAGCCGCACGATGGTGCCGTCCTGCACCTTGGCTTCGCCGGTCGTATACGTCGCGTCGGACAAAATCGACATGACCTGCTGGCGGAACGTTTCAAATTCCTGCGCCATTTCCGGATGGGCCTGGCTGAACTGACTGGATGGAACGATCAGATACTCTTCGTGAAGGGTATTGACCTGCGAGTTCTGGCCGCGGAAGTATTCGGTGAAAATATAGCCGCCCTTGGAGTGGCTGTTTTCATCGGTGTTGAGCTGGTAAGCCGCGATGAAAATCGGCACATCGGGTGAAATCTCGTTAAAGCGCTCGCGCAAATAGGACACGATTTTCGTTCCCGTCTGGGTAAGAAAGTTTTCCATTTTCTCCGGGGCGATTTCAATGCGCTGACCATCCTGCGTCACCGCATCGGAGACGGCCAGGCCAATGGAAATGCCCTTGAGCGTATCGCCCGAATAAAAGTCGAGTTCGTAAATGTCGTTGACAAGAATCGGACCGCGCACGATGCCGTTGCCGGTATCGAATTCTTCATCCGCCGACGGGTTCAGACCGTTCGGGTTGCCGTCACGCAGCGTACCAAGCAGGCCGCGGCTGCCGTCGGTCGCGTCGAGTTCATCGTAGTCGAGGAACACGTGGGTACGGAAGTTGACGTCCGAGGGCGAGAAGTACTGCTTCGACAAATCCATCAGGCCGGATTCGAGCTGGCTTCGAATGTCGATGTCGCTGATCAGACCGATATGCTTGCCGCGCGTATCGCTCGTTTCATACGGAAGCACCGCGCCATAGTCGCCGGGGCGAAGGCCCTGCACGACGCGGGCGCCTTCTTCCGAACAGCCGCTCAGCAGCATCGAAGCCGAAGCCGCGAAGACCAGCGCCTTTTTCAGAACGCCCGAGCGTCTGACGGACGCTTTTGTATCGGTATTACGCCGCTTCATCGTGAGAAATCTCCTTGAGGAAGTCGTCTTCGCTCCATACAGGAATGCCCAGACTTTCGGCCTTGGCCAGCTTGCTTCCCGCACTGGCGCCTGCGATGACCAGACTGGTCTTTTTCGAAACCGATCCGGCGACCGAAGCACCCAGCGATTCCAGAATTTCCTTGGCTTTCGAGCGCGGCATCTGTTCAAGCGTACCGGTCAGCACAACCGTCTTGCCGGCGAAGAAGGAATCGGAATTGACCGCTTCTTTCGGGGCTTCTTCCATATTGAGACCGAGCGTCTTGAGCGCCGCGATCAGCTTCTGGTTTTCTTCCTGCGCGAAGAAAGAATGAATGCTTCTGGCGGATACGTCCCCGATGAACTTCACCGCGGAAAGTTCGCTTTCGCTGGCGTTCATGAGCGCATCCATCGAATGGAAGGCGTCCGCAAGCAGTTTAGCGGCCTTGCTTCCGACCTGCTCAATGCCCAGGGCAAAAAGCAGACGGTCAAGCGGCTGCTTTTTGGAGGCTTCAATGGCCGCAAACAGCTTGTCGGTTCCTTTTTCGGACCAGCCTTTGTGCGCGAGCAGTTCTTGGCGGCGTTCATGCAAATGATAAATAGCTTCAATCGTGCTTAAAAAGCCGTTGTCGTGCAGCCAGACGACGCGCTTGTCGCCAAAGCCGTCGATGTCCATGGCTTCGCGCGAACAGAAATGAATCAGGCTGCGCACGATGCGGGCCGGACAGTTGGGGTTCGGGCAGAAATAGTCCGCCTCACCTTCCAGACGCACCAGATCCGAGCCGCAGACCGGACACGTCTTTGGCCATTCGTAGGGCACCTGCGTTCCGTTTCGCTTTTCGGGCAGTGCGCGTACGACTTCCGGAATGATATCGCCCGCTTTGCGGATGATGACCTGATCGCCGATACGCAGATCGTAGGCGTCGATGCGATCGCGGTTGTGCAGAGTCGCGGCGCTGACGAGCGTGCCGGCTACGCGAACTGGCGCCAGAATGGCGTTTGGGGTAATTTTGCCGGTGCGTCCGACGGTCAGCTCGATACCCATCAGCGTAGTTTCGACTTCTTCCGCCGGAAATTTATAGGCGATGGAATAGCGCGGATACTTGGCAGTCACACCGATCTCATGCTGCATCGCAAAATCGTTCAGTTTGACGACAATGCCGTCAATTTCAAAAGGAAGACTCGAACGAATCTTCGAAATGCTTTCAATAAAGTCCCAGATTTCTTCAAAGGAAGTGCAGAGCTTCCAGTTGGGGAAAACCGAAAAGCCCATGGCTTTGAGCTGTTCGAGGGCTTCGGCCTGGCTTTTTACGCCATGCTCTTCGCCGTTCTGGAAATAGTAAAGAAACATGTCCAGGCGGCGCTTGCGGGCAATGGACGTATCCAGGTTGCGGATCGTGCCGGCCGCGGCGTTTCGCGGATTAGCAAACAGCGGCAGATGCATTTCTTCCTGGAGCGCATTGAGCTTTTCAAAGCTCGCCTTGGGCATGATGACTTCCCCGCGCACTTCTACATGGCCCGCCTCGTCGATATGCATCGGAATCGAAGAAATCGTGCGGACGTTTTCCGTCACGTCTTCGCCGACCGATCCATCCCCGCGCGTAACCGCACGAACAAAGGACCCGTTTTCATAAATCAGAGCCATGGCCAGTCCGTCGAACTTGCATTCGCACACAAAGGATGCCCGTCCAAATTCTTTCCAGATCCGTTCGCAGAACTCTTTCAGTTCCTCTTTGGAAAAGACATCATCCAGAGAAAGCATGCGCTGGTCGTGGACGACTTTTTCAAAGCCGTCGAGCACTTTTCCGATAATGCGCTGCGTTGGCGAATTGGGATCGTAGCTTTCCGGATGTCTGGCTTCGAGCGCCTTGAGCTCTTCGAGCAGCGCGTCGTATTCCGCATCGGATACCGTCGGATTGTCGTTGATGTAATACTCTCTTGAATACCGTTCAAGAAGACGGCGAAGTTCTTCAATGCGTTTGATTTCATCCATACGGCATGCCTCCTGTCTCTGCTCCTCCTGCCGGTCTCCTGCGGCCGACTGCGAATGTAAAAGCCGGTCAGCCAGGGAAAACGGGAGGGGAATACGGTCCTTGTACAGACCGTTTCCATGTATTTATTCGTACATATTCTTTTCTTATGTATTTCTTTATTCCTGTTCGGATTACAGCCTGCCGCATACTGCGCGGCGGGCCTGAAAAGGAAATGAAACCATCGTCCATTGTATCAAAGTGCACCCCGCTTGTCGCAGGCGGCTAAGGACGGGTTTCAGCTGGCGAGATCTTCGGGATCGACGTCGGCTAACGGCGTAATGAAGTTCGCGTTAATCTTTTTGACGTGATCGTATCCGTCAAACTGAATCTGGATAATATCGCCGGAAACGTCGAGGATCGTTCCCTGCTTGAACTTATTGTGGAAAATCCGATCGCCCTTATGGTACGTCACCTTTTTCGGTCTGGACTTGGCGCGTGCCGCAAGGGTACGGGCCGACTTCATGCGCTTCTCGCGATTTTCGACCAGTTTGGCGATCTTTTCGCCGGTCTGTCTCGACGTTTTGACGTCCTTTTTCTCCTGCTCCAAATCGCTCAGTTCCGGTACGGGACCAGGACGGCGCATGTGGGCAGTCAGCGTATCGGGAATTTCGTCGATAAACTGCGAAGGAATTCGATTGCCCTGCTGACTGTACATATAGCCGGTGTTCCACGTCAGAAACAGAAGGTCCTTTGCGCGGGTCATGGCGACGTACATGAGGCGCCGCTCTTCTTCCATGCCTTCTTTTCCGCTTTCCATAACGGAGCGCATGGACGGAAACGTGTCTTCATACAGGCCGCTCACGAACACCACCGGGTATTCCATGCCCTTGGCGGTATGGACCGTAGAAAGGGTGACGGCGTTGCGGTCTTCTTCGTCGATGCGGCCGGTGTAAATCGCCAGATTGCTTAAGTATTCATCGAGGGTGAGGGTCGCGTCGTTGGAATAGGCGGCGGTAATATCGCTCTCGAGCGCACCGATGTTCTGCATGCGCTCTTCGACTTCATCCATCGCCAGCGATTTCTTATAGCCGGTCTCTTCGACGACCGCGTCGACCAGACCGAGCAGACCGTACTTTTCATAGCGCGCCTGAATGCGGTCGAGCACATCGATAAAGGATCTGGCCCTGGCCGCATTGACGGTTTTTGGATCACGCAGCACATCGAGCATGCTTAATCCTCGATCCTGACTTTCCTTGCGCAGCGTATCCATGAATTTTGGACCGATTTTGCGGCTTGGCACATTGATGATGCGCTCGAGATACAGATCCTGGCTCATGAACGCCGGATCATCGGGATCCGGTTTGCGCAGAAGAAAGAGGTAGGCCAGGATGTCCTT
The DNA here is from genome assembly GCF_020969955.1 of Allobaculum fili. Classification (NCBI taxonomy): domain Bacteria; kingdom Bacillati; phylum Bacillota; class Erysipelotrichia; order Erysipelotrichales; family Erysipelotrichaceae; genus Allobaculum; species Allobaculum fili. Next base: position 8,825 of record NZ_JAHDSX010000017.1, read on the forward strand.
GATTTCCTTGCGCTCGAAGAAGCGGATGCCGCCCAGAATGCGGTACGGAATTTTCTGCTTTACGAGTTCTTTTTCAAAAATACGGGAAATATAGTTGGCCCGGTACAGAACCGCAATATCTTTATACGGAACGGGCTTGAGATCCTTGGCGCCGATCGAATGAAGACGGGCGATCATCATCGCCACAAAGCTGGCTTCGCTTTCGTCTTCCATGCCCCCAAAGGTAAGGATCGGCTGCGCGCTTGGACGCGTGGAAAACAGATCTTTTTTCACGCGGTTGCGGTTGTTGGCGATCAGCGCGTTGGACGCGTCGAGAATGACCTGTGTTGAACGGTAGTTCTGATCGAGGATAATCGTTTTTGCATCGGGGAAATCTTTTTCGAAATCCATGATGATGGAAACCGAAGCGCCGCGCCACGAATAAATAGTCTGGTCCGGATCGCCGACGACCACGAGCTGGGCATCGGGGCGAACGAGTTTTCGAATCAGGGAATACTGGATCGGGTCGGTATCCTGAAACTCGTCGACGTGAATGTAGTCAAGACGGTTTTGCCACTTGGTGCGGACGACTTCGTTTTCGGTAAGGAGAGCATCCGTATTGAGAAGCAGATCGTCAAAGTCCATGGCGAACATTTCGTTCTGTTCGCGAAGGTATTCGGCATAAATCGTCGTCAGCACGTGTCCGTCCGGCGTATCGGCCAGAACGCGCGCTTTCTCCGGATCGACCTGTTCGCGCTTGCATGAAGAAATGAAGCTGAGAATCTGCCCGGCGGGATATTTCTTATTATCGAATCCTTTTTCCTTGCGAATGCGGCTGACCATGGATTTCTGGTCGTCCCCATCGAGGATGGTGAAGTTGGACGGATAGCCGGCCGCTTTGGCGTCCATGCGCAAAATGCGGGCGCACAGCGAGTGAATCGTCGAAATGCGCACGTCACCCGCTTCTTCAGGCAGGATTGCCTCAAGGCGGTCTTTCATTTCCCGGGCAGCCTTGTTGGTGAAGGTGATCGCCATGATCCGGCTGGGGTACACATCCGCTTCACGGATCAGATATTCAATGCGGGCCATCAGTACGCTGGTCTTGCCCGATCCGGCGCCGGCGACAATGCGCAGCGGCCGGTCCAGACAGCACACCGCTTCTTTCTGTGCCGGGTTCAGTTTCTCCATCAACTCGCTCATTCTGCTTCCCTCTTCTTTTCTCGAAAAAGCGGTCGAAATCCGATCTCTGACCGCATCGTTTTGCCCGTTCGGGCGGTAAGAATCGTCCTGTTATTATACCATGCTCCCCCATGCCCGAAAGGCAGGCGCAGGTCTGTACAAATGTGGGTACTCTTTTCGTTTACCTGGCGGAATGTTTGAACAATTTAGTCCGTATGAATTTATTTCTTCATTGAATGGATAATAAAACATCTATCGTATACGGAAAACGCCGTTTTTCGGATCCTGGCGGCTCCAATTGTCTGCATATGCATACAAAGGATTACCGCTTTGTTTTTTGTCGGCTAAAGTAAAGACAGCAGGAAGCGATTTACCATCTTCCGGCATGGATCCGGCAGCCGGATCTGTGTCCGCACCTGCGCCTGCCAATCTCTCCGCCTCCTGAAAAGAAATCCGCACTCCAGGCGGCGCAGCAAAAGATGGTACTGTTGCTCATCCCCGTAAAAAAGGAAAGAAAGAAGGAAACGGATCCTCATGAATGCAGCCGCAAAGTATTACCAGCATGCTTCCAGCCTTCTCGATCAGACATTTGAAGACGAAGAAGCTCACATTCAGCAAGCCGCCTCGCTGCTGACAGACAGCTGTCTGCAGGGCGGACGAATTTACGTATTTGGTTCCGGCCATTCGCACATGATGGCTGAAGAAGTGTACGCCCGCGCCGGCGGACTGGCGCTCATTAAAGCTATCCTTCCCCAGGAGCTGATGGTCATCGACTTCCCGACCAAGTCGACCGGTCTCGAGCGCATTTCCGGCTATGCCGCCTCGCTGCTTGAGCTGTACAAGCTCGATGAAAAGGACACGATTGTCATCATCTCCAACTCCGGAAGAAACAGCGTACCCGTGGAAATGGCGCAGGCCGCCAGAGAAAAAGGTGCCAAAGTCATAGCTCTGACTTCTCTGGCTCACTCGAAAGCGTGCACGTCCCGCGCGCCGTCGGGCAAGCGGCTCTTTGAGCTTGCCGATGTCGTTCTCGACAACCACGCCCCCAAAGGCGATGCCTCTCTGGAAATTGAAGGCTGCGATACGCCCGTCGGCCCGGTTTCCAACTTCCTGGGCATTTTCCTGATGGATGCCATGATGACGCAGGTCATTGAAAACCTCGCCAAAGCCGGCAGGAAGCCGCCCGTCTTTGTCAGCTCGAACGTGGACGGCGGCGACGAAGTCAACCGCAGACTGTTCGAAACGTATTACGGCTACTGGAAATAAAAACCTGCCTCTGTCTTAAAAGACGGCCGCTCTGCTCTGCACAGAACGGCCGCTTTGTTTTTGGGAAATCTCAGGCTGGAAAACTTTTGGCGAATGCTTTTGCCGGATCGGCTGTGCGAATCTGCCCGGCGGATCGGTGCGCAAAATCTGCCGGGTCATGCATAGAAAAAGGAAGCCAGACGCGTTTATACGCCGGCTTCCCTGTCTTGCTTCGTTTTGGCTGAGGGTCTTCGGTTTTATCATCCCGCACATCCTGCAGGTATGAAGTCTCAAAACTTCTTCTTGCTTTGACTAAAGGGTGGTAAAGCCGGATTCTTCAATGCACGTCTTCAAATAGTCGCGTTCCGCTTCGCTGCGCGCTACGCCATGAATATAGAGATCGCGCATGTTGTCGCGGATCATGGCATCGATCGTGTAAATGCCATCCTGCTTGTATTCTTCCAGCCACAGGACGCTGTCGTCCTTGCGGAACTCCGGCTCCTGTTCCTGTACGCTTTTCAAGTCAGGAAGAATGGACGGCTGCTTGGAAGCCTGCAGCAGCCAGGCCCATTCCTGTTCTTCTTTGAATGGAGAAGTCAGGAAAACGGACTGTGTGGCTGGATCGTAGCTTCTCTCTGCAGTACCCGCAGCTACAATCCGCACGTCTTCAAAGATGTGGTAGACTTCGCGTGTCCGATACGAGACAGCTTCCCCGTCCATTTCGATGGCTCCTTCCAGTTTGTTGTCGCGTCCGAGAACAGAAATCAGTTTCTTATAGGCGTCAATTGGAAGTCCAAACGTCGGGTCAAGACGGAAGGCGATTTCGAGATCATCACAGATTTCGTTGGCCACCTTTTCCGTCTGTTCGTTCATTTTGGAAAATTCGCCGTAGCTTTCCTTGGCCAGAAGCGTCAGGGCTGCGTTGCGGAAAAAGCGTCCGTCGCGATCCCAGTTGTTCCAGACATAAAAATGATCCATGAGTTCAGCCGCATCCTTTGCGCGGAATTCGTGTTCATCCATGTCGCCGCTGGCGGTCAGAATCTGTCCTGCCTCTGCTTTGGGCAGATAGTACGTTTCATCGAACATATAGTTTCGATCTTTAAATCCGGGTTCTTCCAGAACGAGCTGACGGACATAATCGATCTCCTGCTCGTACTGCTGCACCAGACGGTCAAAATTTTCGTCCCTGGCATAGTCGAGATCGTCATCGAGCTCATAGTCTCCGGGAATTTCTTCTTCAATGTCTTTAAACAGATCGACCACAAACGCGTGGAAGCCAGGACCGCCGTGACGGGTATTGGAAGAAAGAATCAGATCCTTTCCATCTTCTCTGGCGACGATTTTTCCCTGCGGGCAGACCAGAATTTCAACATGGCCGCCGCGCTCTTCAATCTGAACGCCTTCCCGCTCGCAAAGTGCGCCGAGCACTTCATACAGTTCTTCCATCTGTTTCTCTTCTCTGTTTTTACAGATCAGCTGAACAAACATGATTAACATCCTTTCTGTTCTAAATAGGACCACAAGTATTATTTCATTTTTTGGCATCGCCCATTGGGCTCATGCCCGATCTGCCTTTTTTCATGCGGTACGGCCTGATCCGGGCGCGGTCAAAAACGAAACATCGTTGCGGCCGGTCATTTTCTTTGAATCGATTATACTGTTGTTGATTAGAGGTATCGATTATGAATCAAATTGCCAGAGACTGGACCGATTATGAGGTCCTTGATGCAGGAAATAAAGAAAAGCTCGAGCGCTGGAACCATGTCGTTCTGCGCCGCCCGGATCCGGTAGCCATTTGGCCGATCGATGACGAACGGCCATGGAAAAAAGCGGACGCCGTCTATCATCGTTCGAACAAAGGCGGCGGACAGTGGGAATTCAAAAAATCCGTCCGGGATTTCTGGACGATTTCCTATAAAGATCTTCGCTTTAAAATTTCCCCGACCGGATTTAAGCATACCGGTCTTTTTCCGGAACAGGCGTCCAACTGGGATTTTATAATGAAGGCCATCCGCGAACGGAAGAAAAAAGCGCCCGAAGCGCCGATCCGCGTTCTGAACCTTTTCGCCTATACCGGCGGGGCGACTATGGCGGCTGCCAAAGCCGGTGCCGATGAAGTCATCCATCTCGACGCCTCCAAAGGCATTAACGCCTGGGCCAGAGAAAACATGGAACTGAACCATCTGCAGGATAAAAAGATCCGCTTCCTGATCGATGACGCGCTGAAATTCATACGCCGCGAACTGCGCCGCGGACGGACGTATCAGGGCATTATCATGGACCCGCCTTCTTACGGACGCGGCCCGAACGGCGAAGTCTGGAAACTGGAAGACAACATTTATGAACTGATCGACGAAGCGCAGAAGCTGCTAGCCGATGACGCGCTGTTCTTTATCGTCAATCTGTACACTACCGGCTTCCCGCTCTCGACCCTTTCGCAGACCCTGGAGCGCACGGTTGTTCGCCAGCATGACGGCTATGTGGAAACCGGCGAAACGCTTCTGCCGATTCAGGCCGGCGACGCGGTACTGCCATGCGGTCTGTTTGGACGGTGGACCTCGTTTCGTCCCGAACATCCCGACCCCATCGCCGAAGCGAAAAACGGCTAGAGCTGAGTCATCACCTGGCGAAATCTGACCTTCTGCGTACAAAAAGAAGGCCTGAGCGCCCGATGATACTTCGTAGACAATTTCAAACTATGCATTCAAATACAGCCAGCAGGATTTCCTTATGAAGAGGGAAGCTTGCTGGCTGTTGTATTGTATGAATAATAATTTTTATGAATTGTAAATACAGTGGTAAGGTTTTTAATTAATGCTTTCGGCGTTCTGTCCAGATAAAGCGGCAATCTTTTTGAAGAAATTGGAACAGATCCGAAAACGGCCTGTTTTCAAACGCGATCGTACGCAGAAGGAAAACGGATGAGAATCAGCCTGCGCGGGAAGCGTAAACATAGTCGTCATCCGAAAGGCAGACCCACTTGTCCTCGCCAACACGCCCCCAGACGCTGCCGTCACCCGCGGTTTCTTCTTCAAGCACGGTAATGATGGTGCCTTCGCTAAGACGATCGACCTGGGAATGATCCAGAGACGGTCCGCTGCGAACCTTCATCACATAATTGAGGCGATACTGCGTCTTTGCGGGTTCTGGCTTTGGCTCCGGTTTTGGTTCAGGTTTCGGCTCTTCTGCTTGCGCAGCCTGCAAGCTGACGGATGCTTTTTCGTCGGATGCGGGAGCTTCAGAAGCCTTTAAAGACGATTCGGCACTCGGCTTCTGGGAAGAATCCGACGATTTGTCCGACAGAAAATCCTTCGCGGACGAATCGGAGGAGATGACGGCCACATCCTGCCTGCCAGCCCCGTTATAGGTGAAGAAGAACCATCCGCCAAAGGCGCCGACCCCTAAAAGAAGTGCAGCAGCCAGAACGATCAGAACGATTTTCCCTGCAGAGCCAGACTTTTTGGGCTGAGGAGCGGAAGGACCGGAAACGGGTGCAGGCGGCACTGGGGCATAGTTTTGCGGACCGGGCTGACGCGGCGGTTCAGCATAGCCATTTGGCCCTGCGCTGTTCGGACCGTAATGGGGCGAAAATCCTCTGTTGGACGACGGATTTTGAGGATTTGGCCTCTGCCCGGTCTGCAGGCCGTCAGACGATGCCGGATTTGGACGATCCGCTGGGTTTGGATTCGGATTTGCGCTGAAGTTCGAATTGGGCAGCGGCGTCCCGCACTTTGCACAGAATCGAGCCTCATCCTTGTTGGAATAATGACAGGATGGACAGTTTTTCATAGAACCTCCCTGAATATGAATATTAATTAGTTATAATCATCTTATCATTGCCAAAACCGATAAAACAAGACAGCCTGAACTCCACCGGAATCCAGCAAGCCCGTATCCCTTTTTCGGTGCAAAAAGTGTACGGTCTGCTTGATAAAACAGGAGCCGGAACTGATCGGTCTGGTCTTTCCTCTTCCAGGGCAATACATTCAACACGTATGAAAAAGAGAAAACATCTGCGTCCGCAGTTTTGCCAGAAGCGGATGCGGTCGAAAGGAGCCTTCGCATGAAAGGACGTCAAATCGAAAAACTGATTTTAGCCGCCCAGCTCGCTGCGCTTTCCATTTTTGGAATGGCCGCCTGCAGCTCTTCCAGGTCAGGCACTTCTTCCCAGGCGGATCCGAGCAGCCAGACCGTTCCCTCGGCTCAGCGCTCGGAACGAACATTCGAAGAAATTGCCGAAGCCAGACGCAAAGCGGAAGAAGCCATCCAGTCGCCTGACGGTCCCCAGGATGGGGATTCGGTTCCCGCTGAAACGCTTCCGGAAAACGGGCAGGCTACTGCTCTAAAAGAAGAGACAATCGACGGCATTTACTATAAGGACGGCATTCTGATTGCGAATAAAAAGCACGGTCTTCCGGCGGATTATGCCCCAGGCGTCGATCCGACCGCCAGCGCGCAGGTTTCCGCTCTGATTGCGGACATGATCGCGCAGGGCATGGACGTAAGCTATGACACGTCCAATTTTCGAAGCTACGACACGCAGGCCGGCCTTTACAACAACTATGTCGCCGGCTATGGTCAGGCTGAGGCGGATACCTTCTCTGCAAGACCTGGATATTCGGAACATCAGACCGGACTGGCGTTCGATTTGAAGCACAGCAGCGGCGCGCTGCTGACCGGACCCACAGAAGCCCAGTGGCTTCTGGACAATTCCTGGAAGTATGGTTTCATCGTTCGCTATCAGGAAGGAAAAGAAGGAATTACCGGCTATCAGGCGGAGCCCTGGCATTTGCGCTATATCGGCGACAAAGCGCAGGCCATCGCGCAAAGCGGTCTTTGCCTGGAAGAATATCTTGGCGTGGACGGCGGCGATTACGCCCAATAATGCCATTAAAAAAAACGGGAACGGATCGTACCGTTCCCCATATTTCTGATCGATCGGCTTTCTATCGCCGATCGTTTTTATTGCTTTTCTTTAATCGATTTTCCTTAATCGTTCTCCTTTTCGGATGGAATGGCTTCGATTGGCAGATCAATGCGGATCTCCTTCATGGAATGCACGACCTGACGGATCTGTTTTCTGCCGGCCATCTGTGAGGCAATATGCGACGAATCCAGCAGCCGCACATCCTGACAGCCGCTTTCAATCGCGCTGTTTATTCCCGCCACAGAATCTTCCAGAATGGTCAGTTCCTCTAACGGAAGGCCGAGAATTTCGGCGGACCGCTCAAACATGGCGATTTTATTTACGTATGTTCCGTCATCGTAGACGATGTTTTCCTCTCGAATCCAGCGATCGAGATGAAAGCTGCGAACGAAAAACTCGATGTTTTCCCAGATGGAAGCAGAACAGATCGTAAAGGGAATGCCGCGCCGGGTCAGTTCATCAAACAGCGCTTCGCTGCCTTCGATCAGATGAAAAGACGCCTGATCTTCTGCGCAGCACTGGCGATACAGCGCTTCCTTGCGCTGGGAGAGCTGCTCTTCCCTTGCCGGGTCGATTTTCCCGTTATTGAGGTAGCGAATGATCTGCACATTCGGCTTTCCATTCATATGCAAAACGAGTTCTTCCTGTGTCACCGGACGGTTTCGCAGTTCGAGACTGATCTGGTTCCACGCTTTGACATGCTTGTCGTGGTCGAGAAACAGCGTTCCATTAAAATCGAAAATTACACCTTTCATTCGGATCCCCTCTCTGGCTTATGGCTTTCTTGTCCATCGCTCTTTCTTTGAGCAGACGGATTTATCGGTTCAGTCCTATCTTATCGAACCCATGCTTTTCCTGCAGACAAATACGGATCCTCTCGATCCAGGTTCTGCTTTCAGTGAATCCTCTGCTTCTTTCCTGCTGCCGCCTCCGCCTTTGCCATCCAGGCCGATTCCCAGTGCGCAGTCCGATTCTGGATCGGATACTTCCCAGCCGTCTGCGCCCAGAACGAAATGGATTCTGCTGGCAGGGCTGGCGGCGGCTGTCGCGCTTGCAGGCCTGGTTGGCTCAGGTCTGGTGGAAACCTGGACAAAGGGAAGCGATCAGGAATGTCTGAACGCTTTGGAGTCCAGGCCGACTCGTCACTGAACCACAAGACTCGTAAACAGTCAGAAAGAGCAGATGACAGCTTACTCAGAAATGTTTGAGAAAGAACTGGAGCATCCTGAACCCTTTTATGACCGCTATTTCAGGATCCGAAACTCAAGGAATGGATCCGGGAGTTTGTGGATCTGCTGAAATCGTCAAAGGACAGGGCCTCTCAGTATTGACCGGAACAGCGGAAAACCTTTTCGGCAGACTACAACATAAATGAATTCAGCCGTCGGATCGCACTTTTCGACCAGATCCGTGAAAAGTATCCGCTGGAATTTTCTGACGCATACGATTCCAGTACTTTACGCATACGCACCTGATTGACGATGCGGATGCTCGAAGCGAAGGGCTGGACGATCTGAAGATCGAACCGGCTGACCATTTTTCAAAGGAAAATGAACAGGCTTTTCTCGAGGCTTTAAGCCGCACGCTGGGTGCCCGCTGGACGGCCAGCGAGGAAGGAACCGTTTTCGACGGATTTATTCCTCTGCAGATACTGGATACGAAGGCGCGGCATGAATATAAGGACAGGCTGTGTGAGGAAATGCGCGCCATCGCCCTGTATATGTTCTGCGAATTTGAAGTCAAAGATCTGCATATGCCGGCAAAAGACTATTATGGCTGTCTTATGGGGATGCCTGGCAGCACCATGAATTATGGCAGCAGTTCTTCGCCGTTTTATTTCTATTCCAGCCGCCGCGCTCGACTGCTGGAGGCGTTCAATCGCTCTTTCAGTTTAGACTTTGAACATGCAGAAGATCAGGACAGGCTGCAGCCTTTAGTTTATGACCAGGATCGAAACGGCATCGTTTTCAATTTTGTCCGTTCTCTGGCGTTCCGTGACGTACTGTTCATGGAATCTGGCCTGAAGCGGGGAAAGCCGGATGGCGACTCTGAATTTGAAATTCGTGCGGCCAGCACTTCCGGAATTGATTTCCATGCGTTTGCCATACAGCCCGGTCAGGGAGGAAACAGCCAGACCCATTCGAAACAATATCGACGAAGAAAGCGGGTTTTACTGGAAAGAGGGAGACGATGCCGTCTTCCAGTATTCGATGGATCCAGATTGTATGAAAGCATTTATTCGCTGCACGGTATATACGCTCGATTGCAGCGGTCAAAGAGGCATCGTGATTTTCGCAGATAAGGCTTACGATAAGATGCTCGACTAAGTCCTGCAGCGATTTTGAGGTCCTTCACCGAAGTGCCTATGTCTGACGCAGCATCCAAAAAAATGAAAAGCGCCTTCGAGGCGGCTGGAACGCATGCAGGACATGCAGTCCGGATCCGCCTGGAAAGCGCTGTTTTTTTGTTCTGTTTAAGAGAAAGACTGGATTGATCTGTCTGGCTATCTTAAGCCGTACCAGCCAATGCCTTCCGCGTTCCATCCGTTTCGGACAAGGAAGGCGTTTTCGTTCGGGTCGGTCGTGTAGTTATGGCTTCCGCTTTTCGCGTTGGGATTGTACTGACGATAGAGCGGGACGCCCTGGGCATCATCGAAATACCAGCCGATGCCTTCGTCCGTCCATCCGGCGCGGATCAGATGATCGCGTTCATTGACCGACATCGTGTAGTGATGATCGCCCGCATTGCGGTTGTACAGACGATATACCGGCGTACGGGACGTTTGCGGCGCGTACCAGCCAATGTTCTCATACGTCCAGCCTGCCTGAATCAGGCTGTTCTTTTCCCTCTCCTGGGCCGTATAGAAGTGTTCGCCCGAGTTTGGATTGTACAGACGGAACATGGCGACGCGCGGCACGGCCGCCTCTTTTCGGATGGAAAACGTCCGCGTTACGCTTCCTGTGTAATGGTTTGTGCCCTGGATGGTAAGACTGGCTGTTCCGACGTTCACGTTATTGGCATAGCTTACGGTGTAGTCCTGACCTGGAATCAGATCTGCGCCGCGGCTGCGGACCGTTAAAGACGGCTGAATCTCCCTGCCTGTCCAGATTTGCTCAGCGATCTGACCGACCATGTCTTCACTCAGGCGGACAGGAACAATCTCGAACTTCCTGACTGCACTTCCCGTGTAATTTCCTTTCCCCGTGATGCTCAGTGAGGCCGTTCCAGGTTCCCGGTTACCCGAATAGCTGAGGGTATAGTCTTTGTCCTGTATCAGACGCGTTTTGCCATGGCTGACGGTTACGGACGGCGCAATCGGCTGGCCTGTCCAGGTCTGATCCGGTATTGCCGAAATCATATCCGTCTTCAGAGAGGCGGGTTTGATCGTAAAAGTTTTCTTTGCGGAGCCCGTATAGTTTCCTTTTCCGGTAATGGTAACGGTCGCGGTTCCCGCACTGATATTGCTGGAACAGGAAACGGTGTAATCCTTGCCGGATGAGAGGGTTTTGTTTCCGAGTTTCACCGTTACGCCCGGCTGAATCGCGCTTCCGGTATACGTATAGCTTGTCGAAGACAGGGTAACGGAAGCGCTGTTCAAAGACGGCAGCGCATTCCACGCGGCTTTAAAGCGGAGGACATCTCCGTCTATGTCTGTCGTTTTGGCCAGCGGGGTGCCGTTGGAGTAAATCGATTTTGGATATTTGTGTCTGGCGGCTTCGGCGTCGGACATGAACCGGTTTCCGGATGAACTTTTATACATGTACTGCTTCTTCCTGTCGCTGTATACGTACCATCCGCCAAAGCTGTATCCGTCTCGCGTATATGTGCATTTTGTGGTCGTTACCTTCTGGCCGTAATGGACGACGGTATCTTTCATCGTCGCTCCCTTTCCGCCGTTAGCCTCATACTTGATGGTGAACTTTTTGTCTGGCACCTGCACCTGAATGGTGTATTCCCTTCGGTGCGGGGAATAAATTTTCAGCTCTGCGGATCCGGCTTTCACAGGGGTCGCCTTGATGACGGCTCCGGCGCCTTTGGATGAATTGACGGTAAAAACATTCGTATCGCCAGAATACCACGTCAGGGAGTATCTGGAACCGCTGGATGTGGACAGACTGATCGAATACGTACCTCCAAGTTCCAGCGTCAGCCTGCCGTTGTTGGGAACCGTCTTCGATTTATAGGACGCGGACACACCCGACACGTGTACAAAATTGCTGGCGGCAAGCCAGGTTCCCTCTTTTGCAAGCTTTGTACCTGGCGTCTTGAAATTTGCAGGATCCGGTCTGTGGTCCTTATTGATGTTCGTTTTACCCAATAAAAACCACCGGGTTTCCGCATTAAAGGAGTCATTCCATGTCACGTCGATGGAATAGTAGTAATTGCCAAGTTTTGAAATATTCCAGGAATGAGGCTCAAATTTGCCGGTCGCATTTCCGGTTCCCCCGACGATATACGTTTCCACGCCCGACGCGTTGGCCAGCAGGCTGAACGCATGGGCATATCCTGAGCAGACCGTTTTGCGGCCGATTAAAGCACTGTAGGCGGTCTGTCCGCCATCTTTCAGCTTCTTGTAGTTATTTTCATAATCGATCGTCTGAATCAGATACCGGTTAATAACTTTCAGCTTCTGCACTTTATCGGAAATGTCGATCAGCGGCCGTTTATCCAGAGACGTAAGACTGCCTTTATTGACGATTTCCTTAACTTTATTGAATACTTTCTGCTGACCGGATGTTCCAAAGGCTTTTGCAATCTCATTCCATTCGTATCTGGAATAGGAATCTTTATCAATCATCCGGACAAAATCGCTCATGGACGGAGCATAGCTTTCCAGAAGAATGTCGCTGTCCGTGAAAGAAGGGATTTCCTCCCGATTGACGAATTCCACATCCAGAGAAATCGTCTGGCTTTCGCTCTGATACAGAACCCAGAGGGCATGCTCCCGTTCTGGGTCGTCGCTCTGAAGCTGGAAGGCGATGCAGGAAGGCAGATTGCCGCCGTCCTTGAACGCGACGCGCATCGTTCCATTTTCGGTTTTCGTCTCAAAACCCGATTCTGCACCGGGCTCAAATTCATTAGCGACCCATACAGACGCAAAATCCGGCAGACGAAGCGAGAAATGATCTCCGTCCTGCCATCTATAAGAAGAAGGATATTCGAGATTCAGGAAAACGGTAGAGCCGATCTGTTCTGGCTTGAGCTGAATCTGGTTTTCTTTCAGCAGGTCTCTGCCCGTCTGATCATTTTCACAATTCGAATTTTCTTCTGTCTGCCGGCTGGCTTCCGGCCTTCCGCTGTCTTCCTGCGCCGGACGGTCTGTCGCCGCATTGTCTTCGGACTGGTCCGCTCTGGAATCCGGTCTGTCCGTATCTTCTGACGAGGACGGCTTCTCTTCGTTTTCCGTGTCTTCTTCCGACTCGTCGACAAACGTAAGAACAGCTGGCTCTTCATTCGCATTCAGTTTCCAGGAAAACGGCAGATCTTCGGCTGCCGCTTCTACAGGAAGGGTAAGAGGAAGCGGGTCCTGAAGGTCCTTCCCGCTTCGTGCATTCAGTTCTATGACCAGTTCGTTTCCTTCCATCGTCCACTGACCGGCGAGAACTTCGCCTTCCAGCCAGATCGGCTGCGGCTTATGCGTGTGTTCGACATGAATCGCCTCGGGAATCGGGAGTCGTACCGTATCGCCCTTCTCCACTCTTCCAGCGTCTTTCAGGAAGATCAGATGGAGAAGAATCTTCTGAGACGAATGTTCATCCGACCAGGCTTTTTCGATTTCAAAACGAAATCCCGGCTGATCTGACCAGCAGACCGAATCGGCTGGCTTTCGACGGGCTCGTTTTTCGGTTCTTCGTGCCCGAAGGCCGGGAGTACGCTCGAGGAGAGGAACAGGGAAACCGAGAGGATCGCCGAAAAACCGGCGAAGGCTCTCTTTCGTATTTTCTTCGCATGCATAGGCTTTCTTTTTCCTTTCCAGTGTGAATTGCCTGGACATTATTATAAATCGTCTTTTTTTATTTGAACAACATATTCCATATTTTTTCGCTATGAAAGACTGTTTTTAAAGACGAATCTGCTCTTTCCTTCGAAAGCTGCCTTTTCCTATTGCGAGCAATTTTTTGCGCCCTGCTGGAGCTCTGATTTTTCACCCCATAAAAAAAGCGGCTCAGACAGAAGTTACATTCTGCTTGAGCCGTTTTTTGCATCCGCCTGGATTTTGCTTTAAGGGCGTGTCTTACTTCGCCGGGAAGGCGATTCCTTTGAATTCTTCAGTGATGAAGTTTTTGATTTCTTCGGATTTCAGGGTATCGACAAGTGATTTGATCGCCGGATCGTCTTTTCTGGATTCCTTAACGGCGATGACGTTCTGGTACGTCTGTGCAGCTACCGAGTCCGCAGCTTCGGTTTCGAGCAGCTTGTCTTCCACGCCGGAAGCGAGGGCGTAGTTGCCGTTGATTACGCCGTAATCGATATCCGGAAGCTTGGAAGCCACCTGGTCCGCCGCAATTTCAACGATGTCGAGGTTTTTCGGGTTGTCGACGATATCGCGAACGGTTGCCGTGGAAATGGTTGCGTCTTCATCAAGCGTGATCCAGCCAAGGCTTTCGAGCAGGTACAGAGCGCGGGCTTCGTTGGTCGCATCGTTTGGAACGACGATGGTTGCTCCGTCTTCGATTTCATCAACAGACTTGTGCTTTTCGGAATACAGACCGAGCGGTTCGTAGTGGATGGCGCCTGCGCTTACGAGGTAGCCGTCATCTCCGGATTTGTAGCCGTTGTCTTCATCGTAGCTGATCAGATACGGTTCGTGCTGGAAGTAGTTGGCATCCAGAGAGCCGTCGGATGTGGACGGGTTGATGTTTGGATAATCGGAGAATTCCACGATTTTCAGATCGATGCCCTGATCGGCCAGTGCGTCTTTGGCTTCTTCCAGGATGATCGCGTGCGGGCTGGTCGTTGCGCCCACAGTCAGTGTGGTTCTTTCGCCTTCGGCACTGGATGCAGAAGCAGCAGCTGAAGAGGCGGCAGGCTGGCTGTTCGAGCAGGCAGCCAGCGAGAGCGCGAGTGCGCCGCAGGCAAGAAGCGAAGTCAGTTTTTTCATTTTGTTTTCCTCCCTTTTACTGGAAATGTTTTTTATCGGACTCGCTCTGGCCGGTCAGGATGCGCAGCCGGTCCGGTCAGGCGAGAAGGATACAGATCAAATTTGAAATGAAGTCAGGCTTTCCGGCTGGATTCAGACACTTTCGTCTTTGTGGAATTTTTTATGGTCCGCATTTTTTCATTTGCCGGAGAAAGCGTTTGTTTTAAGCGTTTTTAATTCATTAATGCGTTGTCTTGCGCACGAGCCAGTCGCCGATCCACTGAATGATCGAAATGATGATCAGAAGCAGGATCAGAACGACAAACGTGATATCCCACATCTGTCTCTGCCAGCCAAAGCGGATGGCCAGGTCGCCCAGACCGCCGGCGCCGACGGTACCGACAATGGCGATCTGCCCGATTACGGCGATCAGAACGATCGTCAGACCGCGGATCATGCCGGGAATATTCTGACGAAGATAGACGTTGCAGATGATTTCCCAGGTGCTCATGCCCATGGAAATGCTGGCTTCGACAATGCCGTCGGGAATTTCTTCCATCGCCGATTCCAGCTGTCTCGCCATGAACGGGATCGTACCGACAATGAGCGGAACGATGGCCATCTTGATACCGATCGTCGTATGGAAAATCAGACGGGTCAGCCCCATCATCAGCGGAATCAGGATGACAAACGGGATGGCGCGAAACAGGTTGATGATTTTATCCAGGATCCAGAAGACCGCTTTATTCGGGGCAATGCCGTCGGGCTTGGTGATGACCACCAGCACCGCAAGAGGCAGCGCGATGATAAAGCTGACGATTCCGGTGATCACTAACATGATCAGGGTATCCACAATGGCCTGGGGGAATTCGTCCGCAAACGCGATGACGTTTGGAATCCAGTTACTCAATGTGTCCACGCTTGATCACCTCCACTCGAATATGACTGTTTTTCAAATCCGCAACGGCGTTTTCAATCTGCTCGTTGCTTCCGGTAAAGATCGTTACCAGCTGGCCGATCGGCTCGTCTTTCCAGATTTCGACGCTTCCGAAAATAATGGAACAGTCGATGCCGAATTCTCTGGAAATGTGCGAAATCATTGCTTCGGCTGTGCTGCTCGAATCGTACTGCAGCTTGACGAGCTGCTGGTTGGCTTTCAGGCGGGTCAGCGGATGATTCTGACGAATCAGTTCATCTACCTTGTTGGCGTTGGACGCGGTTGCGATGAACTCCTTGGTCATCTCCTGCAGAGGGTTGGTGAAGATCGGGATGATGTCTCCCTGTTCCACTACGCGGCCATTGGCCATAATAGCGACCTCGTCGCACAGCTCCTTAACGACGAACATTTCGTGGGTAATGACAACCACCGTAATGTGCCGTTCGGTATTGATGCGCTTAATCAGTTTCAGAATGGTCTGCGTCGTCTGCGGGTCGAGTGCCGAAGTGGCCTCGTCGCAGAGCAGAACTTTCGGATCGTTAACGAGCGCTCTGGCAATCGCCACGCGCTGTTTCTGACCGCCGGAAAGCTGGGAAGGATAGGAATCCTTTCGCTCGACCAGATCGATCAGCGCCAGCAGTTCCATGACCTTGGCGTCGATTTCTTCCTTTGGCCGTTTTTCCAGCCGCAGCGGCAGGGCGATGTTTTCGTAAATCGTCAGGGCCGGCAGCAGGTTAAAGTGCTGGAAAATCATGCCCATTTTCGAACGGGCTTTACGCAGCGCTTTGGGCGATGCTTCCATTAAGTCTTCGCCGTCAAAGATTACTTTTCCCTCATCCGGACGCTCAAGAAGGTTCATGCAGCGAACCAGCGTGGATTTACCGGCACCGGAAAATCCGATGATGCCGTAGATCTGTCCTTTTTTGATATGGAGCGAAACATCTTTTACCGCGCTGACGGTTCCGTCTTTTGTCTGAAACGTCTTTGTGACATGTTCAAGCTCAATCACAGTTTTCTCCTTCCTGTCAGAATCCAGATTGGAAAATCCGGATACAAAAAAAGCCTTCATCACATTAGGACGAAAGCTGACACTTCGTGTTACCACCTAAATTCACATACCTGTCGCCAGATACGCCTCATCAAGTACAAACATACTCTAACGCTGTAACGGGCGTTCCCGTCAGACCTGTTAATCGGCCATGCTGCTCCAAGACCATGTTCGGACATCTTCGGCATTTCTTTTCACCAGCCAGAAACTCTCTGCACCCTAGGAATGTCTTACTCTTCTCTTCTTCGCTTATTTATGCGCATACTCTATCACGCTTCTTGAAAATGGCAAAAGAAAAAACAGAATATTTTGGGAACTATGTGAATTTTTCCGGGTTCGAATGCAGTTTTTGAGCGGGTTTCTCCCTTTTTTCAAACGTCCAGGATGAATCGAAACGGCGCATTTTTGCGTCTTCTGTCCATTCTTCTTAAACAAAGTCTTAATTTTAAGGTTTCGTGTATACCCCAAAAGATACGTCTGGTTTTCTGGAGCGTATTCGTACCAGCAGACAGAATCCAGACCCCATCCAGACGGAACGGCGGATCGCATGCGTCCTCTTTTGAAATCTGGGCTATGCGTGCCTGTCTCAAATGCGCTTGCAGTTTCCCTTTTTTCGACTGTGTAAAAAAATTCTTGACTCCGCATAAAGAGGATATTAAGGCTCAATCGCGTTTCCGGAGAAGCAGCCTGCTGAGCGCCTGTCCAATCCAGGCAAAACCCCAGAATTTCTGCGTCCCCCAAACCGGCCGATGTCCATCGGCTGTCCCCTTTTCTATTTTTCTCAAACTTCATTTTTCTCTCAAAACCTGAATTTCTATTTCATATTTCTATTTCTTCTATTTCTCTTTGCACCCGTATTTCTTATCCCCCCCATCCGGTCCGCTTTGTTTTCTCAAAAGAAACGGGCATGAAAAAAGAGCCCATTGCCCATGGACTCTTTTTCGCAGCAGATTTCTTTCTGGCACAGCTTGACGATTCAACCCACGATCCTTTGCCAGAGATAAATCGAATTATGACTGGAAATGCAAAGTGCGCTGCGGCGTGTGTGAATTATGATGGATCAGTTGTATACGTGGAATTTGATCGCCGAGCAGTTGCGGGAACAAAGCCGATTGGCCTGTGCGATCGCCTCGTGGAAGACTTCCGTAAATCCCATGGAAGATTCAAAGGAATCGTCCTGGATGGAACGGTTTTCTTCTCTGAGTTCATCGAATTCCTCCTTGGATTCGCTGAGAACCTGATTCGCCCTTTCAAATTCTCCATCGCGCATCATGCGGAGGGATTTTACCATTTTCGCCCGGAGGTTTCGGCTGTTGGAATTGAGCTGGTAAAGTTTCATTCGTCTATCGTCTTTCATGGCTGCTGTGCTCCCTTTTTCTATTTCTCTCAAATGTCTAAGTTCTCTTCAGGTTTTACCTGCTGATTTCTTTGACGGTTAAAGTGTATCAGATGCCATATTTCGAGGAAAAGGCGGATACACAGGAAATTTAACCAGGGTAAAGTTTGCATTAAGAACACATTAATTAGCATTAAGTTCGTATTAAGATAGAAAATAGTCAATTAATCATCATAATCGGATAAGAAAATAATGAATAAATGCCATATATGCCGAAATTCATATTTGGCATCGATTTTCTGTCTTTCGACCCGTTTTGACAATCGAATCCACAACGGCCAAAATATGTCTATACTTTCGTTGTCTAATCTATCTCTTTTTGTCTCATTCTCCGCTTGAGAAATTTCCCTGCCCGCGTACAGAACGGTTAAAAATCGCCTGATGTTTTAGTAAATTTCGTCTTTTTCAGGCACTTTTTTCACCGTCTTTTTTTCGTCCATTTCTGACGAGAATATGGGATTTATGCGTTATCTTTCCCGCCAGTCTCTTTTTTGATGATCGTCTTGGACAGGGCGGACGGCCTTCTTCGAAAAGCGGACAGAAGCCGGATCTTTGCCCATGGTATAATTCGGCCATGAACTTACATTTCCCGTTTATTCACCGTCCGGATATTGTCGTCACCATTCACGGATTCGGGCGAAGAGTTTCTCACGAGATGGATCCGCTCAAAGCGTGGCTGGAAAAGCAGGGCTTTGAAGTCTGGACTTTTGATTACTTTGATCCGCAGGATCCAGGCGATACCCGCATGGAAGACTGGATCGGCCGCTGTGAAGAAAAACTGCGCCAGGCGATTGCGACGGGTCGTCCCGTTCACCTGCTTGGCTTTTCCATGGGCGGCGTGGTTTCTTCCTATCTGGCTTCCGTATTCAAGGTGAAGCATCTGCTGCTTTGCGCACCGGCCTATTTCCCGCTCGATTTTTATCAGGTGGAACGCGCCGCCAGAAAAGCGCTCTTTCCCTTCAGCGACGGGGATTCCGGCAGTCTGAGCCGCAATCATACCCAGACGTTTCTGAAAGTCGTCTCGACGTATCGCTATTCGATTTTGCAGGTAGACTGTCCGGTTCTCATTTTGCACGGAACGGCGGATGAGGTCATCAGCGCCAAATCTTCCGAACGCATGATTTCCCTGCTTGATCCGGCGCATACGCGTCTGCTCTATCTGTATGGAGCGAAACATCGCTTTTTGTATGACGGCACGTACGAATCGATCGTCTTTCCGATCATTCGCGATTACTTCCGCAATGAGATGACGCCTTTTCACTGATTGTTATCTCGACCGATTGACCGCTTCATTTTGAGGCGGTCTTTTTTATGCCGCCCGGCTGGATCTGCGGACTGGATTTATGCTTTCGTCTGGCCGCTGCTATTTTGGTTTGTTCTGCGTATCGTCTGTCTTTGATCCTGCCGGCTTTCTCGAGGCGGTTTTCTGCCAGCTTTCGCGTTTGGGCAGATGGTCTTTAAAGTCGGGATCGATCGGAATACTGAGCACGTCATGAATTTTCTGACGGATTTCCGGTACGACCTTTTCTTCAAATTCCGGGTGCTTCATAAACCAGCCGCGGTTTAATCCCGAGGGATGCGGCAGGACGCAGCAGGGCTTGCCTTCGTATTCGAGATGGGAAAAGACGAGCTCATCGAGCGTCTTTCCCGGAAAAATCCGGCTGGCGGCTTCTCGGCCGGCGATCAGAATCAGCTCGGCTTCCTTAAGAAGCTCAAGCTCTTTTTTCGTCCAGCGCTCGTAACATACGGCAGGCGGTTTCTTGTCGCCGGTCTTTCCCTTGCCGGGAAAGCAGTGACCCATAACAGTGAAGTAGAAGTTTTTCGGATCGTAAAACTGCTCTTCGCTCAGGTAATACCAGGACTGGCGCAGACGCTTGCCGGAAGGATCCGCGAAGGGGCGGCCGATTTCATGGACGAGACGTCCGGGCGCCTGAGAAATATGAACGATTTTCGCATGCGGGCCGCCAAAGACGACCGGGCGCGGTTCAAAACCAAACAATTGGCGGCACTGACGGCAGGCCAGAATCTGTTTCTGAAGACAGTCGATGGGCGTATCGATCCTTTCGGATTGATTGAAATCGGACGGTTTAGTTGCCGGCGTCTGGTTTTTGTCCGCCTGTAACGCTGTATCGGTTTCCATAAAACGGTACCTGCTCTTTCTGTGAATCGTGCCTGTCTTTTCGGCTCTTCTGACAGTGTAGCGCATTGAAAGCGGGATACCGCTTCCACCGCTTTAGTCATAGCGTAAATAAAGTCTGCGCAGGAAGGGGCATATGCGTTGCTTTCTGCCCCCGGTAAAGGATCCGCACAGACGGACGAAGAAACCCGGATCCGTCTGGATCCGGGCAAATGTATTTTCGATCGGAGTTCAGCGTTTCATTCAGCGCTTGGACTTGATCATGTCGAGCTTGAGGTCAATGAGCTTTTCGGAAAGGTCGACGTAGTAGATCTGCGGGTTGGTGAAGCGCTTGATCTCTTCCCAGAGCGTTTCCTGCTCTCTGGCACAGTAGTCGCGAATGCCAAGCAGGGACGGCTGGCGGTACACGAGTTCGCCGTTAATGAAAATCGGCACGAGAAGTTCGCGGATTTCGTACGTGTCCTTTTCGATGACTTTGTTTTTCCACTTGTTCATCGGATGGTAAATCGTCAGATCTTCCGATTCATCGAGCACTTCATCCGAAAGCGTCATCAGGTCGGCGACCGCTTTGCCGTCTTCCTTGTTGTAAATGCGGTACAGGTTTTTATAGCCCGGGTTGGTGATCTTCTCTTCGTTTTCCGAAATCTTGATCCGGGGTTCCATAACGCCGTTTTCTTCAATGGCCGCCAGCTTGTACACGCCGCCAAATACCGGCGAGTCCTTGGAGACGATCATGTTTTCACCGACGCCGTACGCATCGATCTTGGCCCCCTGACGGTCTACGAGCGATTCAATCAGGTATTCATCGAGCGAGTTGGAAACGACGATGGAGCAGTCCTGCATGCCTTCTTCATCGAGACGGCGGCGGATTTTCTTAGACAGATACGCCATGTCGCCGGAGTCAATGCGCACGCCTTTGAGGCGATGGCCGTTGGGTTCAAGGTATTCCTTGGCAACGCGAATAGCGTTTTCCAGACCGGAGCGCAGCGTGTTGTACGTATCGATCAGCAGCGTGCAGCTGTCCGGATACATTTTGGCATACGCCAGGAAGGCGTCGTATTCGCTGTCAAAGCTCTGCACGAAGGAATGAGCCATCGTGCCAAGGGCGGGAATGCTGAACTGCTTGCCGGCTTCCGTCGTTGCGGTTCCGGCTACGCCGGCGATATACGCCGCACGTGCGCCCTGAATGGCGGAATCGAAGTTGTGGGCACGGCGGGCTCCAAATTCCATAACCGCCTTGCCTTTGGCCGCCTGCACAATGCGTCTGGCCTTGGTGGCGATCAGCGTCTGGTGGTTGACCGCAAGAAGGAGCGCGGTTTCGAGCAGCTGGGCTTCAATCAGCGGCGCCTTGACGCGAATGAGCGGTTCGTACGGGAAGACCGGCGTTCCTTCCGGAATCGCCCAGACATCGCCCGTAAATTTCACCTGAGAAAGGTATTCGAGAAACTCTTCCGTAAACTGCCCGCGGCTGCGCAGGTAGTCGATTTCTTCCGGCGAGAAATGCAGATCCTGAATGTATTCGATGACCTGATTCAGTCCGGCGAAGATGGCAAAGCCGCCTTTTTCGGGATTGCGTCGATAAAACAGATCAAACACAACTTCTTCGTTTTTGTGCTGATTAAAGTAGACCTGGCTCATGGTGAGTTCGTAAAAATCCATGACCAGGGTCAGATTTCTTCCATCTTTCATTTTTCCTTATTCCTCTTCAACGGAACCTGCGATGAGAATTCCATTTGCGGCCATCATGGCCAGCGCGGTTTCGTTCCACTTGGCGGCATCGTGTACATCCGGGATGTGGTACGTTTCCACACAGTCTTCCGGCACGATCACGCGCATGTTTTTTCGATTGGTCTGATTGATCCAGCTCTGAAGCGGCAGGGCGAGCTGAAGTACGCAAAGATCGGTGCAGCATCCGGTCACAATCAGATCGGCGCCTTCTTCTGGAAGGCTTTCGAGCATGGAGGCAAACTGCGGGCTGGCCGCGGCGCTGATGCAGTTTTTATACAGGGTATGCGAAGCCGTTTCAAGATCCTTCAGTTCATCGATCACCATGGATTCTTCACTGCCTTCCAGACTGTGCACGGGAAACGACTGAAATTCCGCCGCATCGGGCGTATGCGAATCCCGGATGAACCAGACGGGCGCCTGAGATTCTTCAATGAGCTTTCGAATCGGTGCGGCAGCCTGCAGAATCGCCGGATCGGCCAGCGCGCCCTCACGGGCGAAGCCGTTAATCATATCGACCACAAACACAACGGGATGGTGAAGCGATTCAAGCGATACAGACGATGATTTTGAACGCTGCAGACGAGCCATACTTCAGTTTCCTTTCTTTGGCGGCCTTCTGCGTCGGTTTGAGGCACAGAAAAAGGGGACACAAAGCGGGCCGCCTGAGTTTGTGCATTATTATACTCTAAATCGTGCCGGCCAATTTCTGAGGTTTCGATCTTTTCAATTCGTGCCGTTTTCGTTACGAAATGCCTCGAAACCGGAACGGTCCGCTTTCCTGCAGCACACTGCGGCCCAATAAGAAAGGCTCCCCGCGTGCACAGTACTGTGCAAATGGGGAGCCTTTTGTATGTCCTGAATTCGAAGAAATCTTTAAAACGCTCTGGATCTCTGGATATGCGTTTGGATCGACTACTTCAGGGCGTCCAGTGCGTCTTTGCCCGGCTGAAGACGTACAGAAAGCAGAGCGTGGTTGAGCGCGAGGGCCGCGTCGTTAACCGCCTTCTGGCTTTCCTTTTTGTCCAGAGCCGTTCTGGCTTCGGGCAGAGCTGCCGTTACCGGAGCAACGGTCTTATACGCCTGGGCGTTCTGGAGCAGATCATCGGCTTCGGCGATTGCCAGTTCGAGCTGGGTCGTATCGATGGCGATGATGGAAGCCACTTTATACGTTTTGGAAACCAAACCGGAATAGTAGCCGTTTCCTTTGAGGGTTACAGTCACTTCGTTTGTTTCCGGATTGGCTTCGTAATCGAAGTAGTAGTCGCTTCCGTAATAGAGCGTTTCATTGGCGCTCACGGTGATGTCCTTGTGCAGGTCGGTCTGACCAAGAACGAACGTATCGTCGATCGTTTCCGGCCAGGTTACGCTAAAGCCTTCAAGCGCTGTCAGATTCCGTTTCGGGAATTCTGTCGCCACGCGCACTTCGGCTGCCGACATGTCCGTATTGGCTTTGCCACCGTTGGTCATGGTTTCGACACCGATGAAACGAACCGCTTTCGCGGTAACGGTATGGTCGAATTCCGCGACTTTCCAGCCGGTGGTATACGGCCATTCGCCTTCGGAAATGTCTTTCCATTCGCCGTCATCGCTTTCCTTGTACTGCACTTTGTATGTAACAACCTGACCGTTGCGTCCGCCGCTGCCGGAGCTGTTTCTTGGCAGATAGCGCAGAGCCGCGATCGTCTGCGGTTCTTCAAAGGTCAGATCGATGTGACGGTTTTCCACTTTGGAACCTTCGGAATTGTTCCAGTTGGTGTGATACCAGGTTCCGGTGCTGTTATCGAGAACGTTGGACGCCGGTCCTTCATTTGTACCGGGGTATACGCTCGTCGCAGAAGCGGTCATCGTCGTGCGATCGAGATCGTACTCATCAGTTTCCGGTTCACGTTCATACGGGGTGCGCAGTTTTACCGTCACGAGACGGGTCGCGCTGTGGTCTTCGGATTCCACGTAAAGCAGAACGCTTTCGTCATCCTGGCGAACGACGGTTACCGCCGCATTTTCGGCACCCTTCACGTCGAGGGTATCCACAAGGTACGCTACGGACTTGAGCAGGCTTGCCTGCGTAGCCGTCAGATCTTCGTCCTTGCCGTTCAGAATGAGCGTTTCGAGATCGGTTGTCGATCCGGCTTCCAGAGCGGAAGTAACGGGATACATTTCGACTTCGGAAATGCCGTGGCAAACGTGTACGTCCGCACCGCCAAGGCCCTGTCCTTCCGGTGTAGTGAAGGCAATTTTCAGAACGGTAATCGACATCGGATCGAAGGTGTACTTATATTCCTTGTAGAACGGAGCTTCATCACCCTGTTCGTCGCCGATCGTTTCGGTCGCATTGATTTCGGTCCAGGTTCCGTCTTCACCCGTTGCCGATGCGTACAGTTTTACAGCGCCGGCTGCCGGGTAAACGGCGGACCAGGTGTCCTTGATGAAGTAAATGCTCGTCTGGTTGATCAGCTGCGCGGTATCGAGGTATACCTTGATTTCCGTGTCGAGCATCTTATTCTCGCCGGTCGCGTTAGTCGCGTTGAAGTTGGTCCAGATCGTCTTGTTCGTTCCGCCCTGAGCAGACGGTGCGACATTTCCGTCCTTAATGGCGAGCAGCGTATCGGACTGCAGAGAAGCTGGAATATTCTGTTCGATCTTATAGCCAAGGTTTGGAACAACGTTGGCTCCCTGGGTCAGGGTTTCAGTTCCGACGCGAATGCTTGCGGTTACCGGGTATTCCTTGCCGAGAACATCGGCTGTACCTTCAATCGTGTACGTGCCTTCGTCAGCCCAGCCGCTTTCCGGTACGTTTTTCCAGGTGACTGGCGCCAGGAACGGCATCACATCGCCATCCTGAGACAGGAACGGGCGGGAAGAAGGCAAAGACGGTTTTTCGTTTGGTTTTACAACTGCCGAGTAGTTGGCGACAGCGCCCTGATCGGCTACGAGGTTGATGTAGTACGTGAGTTTCTGACCGTCAGCCACGCCGTTGACAACGGCCGGCTTGTCGAACGTCAGGTTATCGAGGGAGAAGTCTTCCCAGACGATTGGAACGTTTTCCTTAACGGTTCCATCCGCGTACGTCAGTTTCGCGGTGGCTGGAAGTGTCGGAACGGCGCCGCTGCGCAGGTAGCAGCCTTTCGCGTATTCGGCGCTGATCAGATCGCTGGCTTCTGGCGCCTGGGCTCCGGAAGCGTTAATGACTACGGTATCCGACGCCAGACCGTCGGCAGAAGCGGTGACGCGAATTTCGCCGTCTTCGCCGGTAGAGCGGACGATAGCCACCATCTTGCCGGAGAATGCGGCACGGTTGTCTTCGTCATACGGCTGGAAGTCAATGGAGTTTCCGTTGTCGCAGCCGACAATTTCGCCAGGGCCTTCGACGCTGAAGGAAACGCGGTCGGTCGCGTTGGCTACTTCGTTGTCTTTTGCATCCTTAATGTCGACGGTGATGTAGGAAAGGTCCTTGCCGTCGGCCTTGATTTCGGTGCGGTCGGCTTCGGCGTCGAGTTTGGCCGCATCGCCGAACGTCGTTACCTGATTGCGTCCAACGGTCTTTTCGATCTCGTTTCCGTTGACGTCATAGGCGGTCGCGGTCAGCGTGCCGTCAGCGTATGGAACGTACCAGGTGAAGTAGAGATTCATATAGTCTGCGCCTTCTTTATCCGCGCCTTCGTACGTACGCCACTTGTAGCCGTTTTCGGTTGTTTTTTCGGTGAATTCCTTCGTTCCGATTTCCCTGGTCTGACCATTGGTATCGGTGAATTCCAGTTTTACTTTGTGCGCGTTGGTGTAGACGACAACCGGAACGCCTTTGGAGTTGCCGGTGTAAACCAGATCCGACTTCCATGCCGGAAGCATATGGAGCGTCGTATCATCGTGTTTCCACATTGCACGGTAGAAATAGTAGGTGTCCTTTGGCAGACCGGCGGTGTCGATAATTCCAAAGTAGGAGTTTTTCGGAGCCGGCCAGCCATAGTTGGCATGATCGGTATTGGAAATGCCGTTCCAGGGCGTCGGTTCGCCGAGGTAGTCAAATCCGGTCCATACGTACTGACCGGCGTACCAGTCGTACTGAAGACTTCCGATCATCTCCTGGGCTGCACGATGGCCCCAGCTTACGCAGGAGTAGTCGTAGCTGGTCAGCTGACGGTCGCCATTCTTGTCGGCCTGGCTGCCGATGCGATCGTAAATGCCGCGGGAGTTTACAGAAGAAACGGTTTCGGTACCGATAAAGCGCCATTCCGGATGGTCGAGGCGGAAACGTGTCAGCAGCGCTTCGGGCAGACCGTAGTTGGAACCGATCAGACCGCCGGCGGCGTGAATGGCGTCACGCATCTGGTTGGATACGGGGGTGGCGTTGCCTAAAGTCTTGTTATCGCCTAAAACGGCTGGGCGATCGTCCATGGCCTTGATCCAGTCGAGCAGGTTCTGACAGATCGTCGGGAAGTGGAAGGTAGAGCCGTGTTCAACTTCGTTGCCGATATCCCAGATCACGACGGCCGGATCGTTGCGGTCGCGGCGTACGGATTCCTGCAGGTCATACTGCGCCCAGACTTCCGCCTGATCCGCATGCAGAAGTTCGGTGTCTTCCGGAAGCGGTTCGCTGAAGTAGCTGGCGTAATCTTCCGTGTTGCCGTTTTTGTGCTGATCCCATCCGTCAAAAATTTCTTCCATCAGGATGATGCCGTTTTCGTTGCACACATCGACAAGAACCTTGCTTGGGGTGTTGTGGGACGTACGGATGGAGTTGACGCCCATGCCTTTCAGGATTTCAACCTGACGTTCTACGGCACGATACGTGTCGACCGAACCGAGGGCGCCCTGGTCATGGTGCATGCAGACACCGTTAAGCTTCATGTCTTCGCCATTCAGCGAGAAGCCGGTATCCTTATCAAAGTTGAAATAGCGATAGCCAAATTCAGTAGAGTAGCTGTCGACTTCGTTTTCGCCTTCAAAGATTTTCGTCACAACGGTGTAAAGCTGTGATTTTTCTTCAAAGCTGTTCGTGGTATGCCAGAGTTTTGGCTTGCTGACCTGGAAGGTCTGATCCACAACCTGCGTGCTGCCGGCTTCGAGCGTTACAGCATCGCTCTTTGCGGAAGAAGCGGCCGGTTCACCGTCTTCCTGTCCTTTTTCGTACAGGAACTGCTGAACCGTTACGGTTTTCGCTTCGTTGCTGGAGTTGACGATCGTCGTCTTGACGTTGGTATCAACATCGCCGTCGTGCTGCTCTGCGAGTTTTGGCGTGGTAATCTGCGTTCCGCTGAGATCGACATGAACGTCGTCGGTTACGGTCAGATGGACGTTGCGTCCGATACCGCTTCCGGAATACCAGCGGGAGGATGGAATCTGGTGGTTGACCCGAACGCTGATGACGTTTTCGCCTCCCCAGTTGAGATACGGTGTCAGATCATAGGAGAACGGCGAATAGCCATACGGATGATCGCCGAGTTTGTGTCCGTTGATGTAGACGGTGGAATTCATGTAAATGCCGTCAAAGTCAATACGGACCTGTTTTCCCATCAGGGCATCATCCAGCGTAAAGGACTTGCGGTACCAGGCCAGACCGCCTGGCTTATAGGCGCTTTCGCCTTCCAGGTTGCGGTCGTAATCCTGAGTGATGGAATAGTCGTGCGGTACATTGACGATTTCCCAGCTGGCATCGTCAGCGAGCGGCTGCTCGGCACCGGCTGCATCGCCAAAGTGGAAGCTCCAGCTTTCGTTGAAGTTCAGACTTCTCTTCGATGCATCCTGGGCGCTGACGGTCTGCACGGGATGTGTGTAGGATGGGGTATCCAGCTGTCCGGACTGGGTCCCGGTCTTCGCATCTTCCACGGCTGCCACCGGCAGGGCGAAGGAAGGAACGGAAGACACAACCATGGCTGCCGTTAAAATCGCGGAACCGAAAGCAAGCCTTGCTTTATTTTTTCTCATTTATGTTTCCTTTCTAGAAAAACTGATTCGCAGAAGAGCGGTCATGACGTGTAAAGCTGCCCGAATATGCCACTGCCGTCGTCTGCGATGAAACCCGTTACATTAAAAGTTTACAAAAATACCGGAGGAAACTGAATAGAATGCTTGTATCCGTGCAAATCCATTCCCAATTCCCACACACTTTTCAGTCGTTTTTAATCCGTTTTTTCAGACTGCAGCGGCGAGGCGCGCACGCAAAAAAGCTCTGTCTTCTGCAGGAATCATCCTTGCAGAAGGCAGAGCCGTATTCATGGAGTTTTGTACAGGATTTTAATCGTTTCTCTAGGTGAACTCTGCGAAAAACGGATTATTCGCGGATTTCGCCGGTTTCAAGATCGAAGTCCACGAAGTTTCCGTCGAGATCATCGTCGAAGTCTTCGTCATCGTCTTCAAAATCGCCCTCAGCCAGATCGAATTCGTCCTCTGCGTCGTCCTCATCGGCTTTCACATCGGCCTTTTTCGTCTTGTTTTTTTTGTCGGTTTCCTTTTTCTGATCGTCCTTGTCGATATCGTCCGAAAGGGTTGTGCCGCGCATGATTTCCTGAACCTTCTTAACGATTTCTTCGTACAGTTCCGGGTTCTTTTTCAGGAATGCCTTGGCCGCTTCCTTGCCCTGGCCGATCTTTTCGCCCTGATAGGAATACCAGGAACCGGACTTCTTAATGACATCGTATTCGGAAGCCAGATCGATCAGCTCGGAAATGGCCGAGAGGCCTTCACCGTAAATGATTTCCAGCTGGCACGTACGGAACGGAGGGGCCACCTTGTTTTTAACGACACGGATGTTGACTTTGTTACCGATGGATTCGCCGTTGGCCTTGATCGTTTCGCTCTTGCGGATATCGATACGTACCGAAGCGTAGAACTTCAGCGCCACGCCGCCCGGGGTCGTTTCCGGGTTGCCGTACATGCTGCCGACTTTCATACGCAGCTGGTTGATGAAAATCGCCGTGCAGTCGTACTGGTTCATGATACCGGCGATTTTACGCATCGCCTTGGACATCATTCGCGCCTGCGCGCCGACCTGCAGCTCGTTCATTTCGCCGTCCAGTTCGGTCTGCGGAACGAGAGCCGCAACGGAGTCGACAACGACCAGATCCACGGCGCCGCTTTCAATCAGCATCATCATGATGTTCAGACCCTGTTCACCGGAATCCGGCTGGGAGAGAATGAGCTCATCGATGTTGACGCCCAGATGCTTAGCGTAAACCGGGTCGATCGCGTTTTCGGCATCGATAAACGCCGCGCGTCCGCCTTTTTTCTGCACTTCCGCAATCGCGTGCAGCGCGAGGGTCGTTTTACCCGAAGACTCTGGACCGTAAATTTCAATAATACGGCCTTTTGGATAGCCGCCGATGCCCAGCGCCTGGTCGAGCAGCAGCGAGCCGGATGGAATCGGTTCAACGTCGACGCTCGAGCGATCGCCCAGCTTCATGATCGAACCTTTTCCGTATTCTTTCTCAATCGCCTTGACGACATCGCCTAAAAGTTCGTCTTTCGATTTATTCTTGATTTTTTCCGATCGCTTCTGCGCGATCGTTTTTACAGATGCTTTTTTTACAGCCATAAAATTCTCCTTTCCCTGTTTTCTTGATCGGGGATGCAGAAGATTCTGAATCCCAAGGATAATTGCCGTTTTCCAGACTTGCCTCTGGAAAAAGGGATTCTTCTTTTCAGTATACGCAGACAAGCGCGATTCTTCGTATTCTTTTTGAATCGCGCCGCTTATCTAAAATCTCTTTCGATTTGCGTAAAGTGCTTATTTGTTGCGTAAATTGAATCAATTTCGCGCATATCACTCTGATATTATACGCATTTTTTACTCATTATGCACCAAAAAAGCGGCTTTTCAGCCGCTTGGGAACGTGTTTTTTCAGGCCTGCTCATCCTGCTTTTGTGCGGCCCCATCGAGAAGATCGTCTTCCATCATCTGACGCAGCGTAATCAGCATGGACCGTACAGCCAGCTTGCGCATACCGTTTCGCTCCCTTTGAAGATGGGCCTTGAAGACAACGGTTTTTCCTGGACCGCTCAGCCCGCAGTAAATGAGTCCGGCCGGTTTGCCTTCCATCGCGTCCGGTCCGGCGTTGCCGGTAAAGGACACGCAGTAGTCAGCCTGCAGTTTCTGACGGGTATGGTAAGCCATCGCCGCCGCGCACGGGGCGCTTACAACGCCGAACTCTTCGATCAGCGCCGGGCTTACATCGGCAAGAAGCGTTTTGAGCGGAGTCTGGTACGTGACCAGTCCGCCGCGAAGAACCCTGGAGGCGCCGGGAACGCTGCCGATGGTAGCGCAGAACAGACCGGCTGTGAAGCTTTCGCAGGAACATACCGTCTGCGAAAAGGCGCTGGCACATTCTACGAGCGCTCTGGCCGCATCGAACAGATCGTCATCCGAAATCAGGCCGTCGTCCTGCAGAGGCTCGATCGTCAGCTGATCGATTTCTTCGTACGCTTCATCGGACAGACCACCGTGACTTTGAATAGCTTTTTCTTCACTTTGTGTTGCATTCATATCTAACTCTCCTTCTTCCTCTTTCATCTTTGACGATTCCCGGGAAAAAGAGAAATCAGATGCGCTCTACATTGACTCCATGACGTATTTGCGCAGTTTTACAAAATAAATCCATCCGGAATACAGCGAAACCAGCGCCGCCGCCCACAGGGTAATCTGTGCCAGCGGGAAGTGCAGATAAACAAACGGCCAGTTGCCCATAAGCAGAAGAATGATGGAGATCATCTGCAGAACGGTTTTCAGCTTGCCCGGGAACCCTGCGGAAACGACTTTGCCTTTGGAGGCCGCGCTCAGGCGCAGACCGTCGACAACGAGGTCGCGGCTGATCATCAGCAGAACCGGAAGCACGGCTGCCGAATGGGTGTAAACGAGCAGGATGAGGGTGCTGTTGACGAGCATCTTGTCCGCGATCGGATCAAGGAACTTGCCAAACGAGGTAATCAGATGACGCGAACGGGCGATTTTGCCATCGAGCAGATCGGTAATCGAGGCGGCCGCAAAAAGCAGCAGCGCAAGCAGATTGCGCAGACCGAATCCGGCTTCCTTGGACATGAGCAGCCAGTCGGCTGGAATGCAAAGATAGACGATCCACAGAACCGGGACCATGACCATGCGAAGCACAGTCAGTTTATTGGGCAGATTAAGCTGCTTCCAGAAATTCATTTCATTTCTCCTTCTTCAGACTTCAAAATTTCGGCTGCACAAACCCAGGGCAAAGACGAACACGCGCCCGTCCCCCAGACAGCCAGAAAGGATCGAACAGCCCGCCATGAGGCGGCATTCGATCCTTTTCAGTATAAAGCCATATTCGTATTTCCTGTACAAATCCTGTGTTTCCAAACCTTTACTGCAAATACTGCAAAGCTTCGGCACCATCCGTATCCCCGTAGATCTCCGTGCGGTCACCGTACACATTGGGATCGTAGGCGTTTGGATCGGTGTAGTAGCCGTTTTCGTTAATCGGGGCATCGTAGGCATCCTCGACGTATGGCGTATTGAGATCCTGACCGGCTGGATCGGTAAGCGGCTGGCTTTCCGGTACCGTTTCGTCGCTGCTTTGCGTGGAATCGGCTGGTTCCGGCGTTCCGGAGAAGATCAGATCGAGATCAATGCGGTTTCCTCCGGACTGGGAGTACAGCGTATAGTCGGCTGGAATTTCACTGCCGTCAATGCGCAGCCAGTTATAAACCGACGGACCGGAGAAGACGACGGACAGCGTGCCGCTCTGTCCCGCCTGCAGGGTGTACGTATATTCCCCGCTGACGACCTGAGAAAAGGCGGGCGCGCCGTTCCACGTAATGGTCACGGTCTGGCTGCCGACCGCGTAAAACTGTACTTGCACTTGCGGCTGGGAGGACAGAAAGCCTTCAACGCGGTAAGTGTTTTCGGATTCGAGCGAGCTGATGCGAAGCGTCGGCTTTTCACTTTCCGGCTGCGCATCCGAGCTGCGCTTGGACTGCAGATCCTGCGCAAGGCGCTGGGTTTCTTCTTCCTTGGCCAGCCGCTCTTCTTCCATCTGCTTTGCACGCGCGGCATAGGCTTTTTGCGCGACGGAATTCTGATAGGCGCTTAAGGCGAACAGTCCGGCTACGGCAGCCACGATCAGAAGAATCATGCCTTTGGAAATTTTCTTGCCGCCCCAGCTGAGCTTTCGCGAGAGCGATCCGGCGCTGCGTTCGAGAAACGATTTCTTGCGGCGGCGTTTTCCCTTGCGCACCGTAGCTTTAGTCGATTTGGCCTGCGGCATCGTTTCGATCATCTGGATCTGGGCCTGATAAAGCGCCTGATCGCGCGCCTGGGCATAGCGGGAAACGTCTTCATCGACTTCCTTGCGGATCATGTCCCAGTTGACACCGATCGCATCGCAGTACGCATGAATAAAATAGCGGACATACGAAAAGTCATCTGAAAACAGATCCAGATTGTGTTCTTCAATCGCGCGGATAAATTCGGGCTTCAGCCGCGTCTGTGCCGATACGTTTTCAATGGACAGGTGCAGGCTTTCCCGTCGATGTTTCAGTGTCTGATAATAGGGCATAGCTCCTCCCTCGGTTCTCAATTATAGCAAAACACCTTCCATGATCCGATCGGGATTGGCTGTGGCAGTATGTGAAGTTGTCAATATATTTTGGGACGCCACCTAAAGATAAAGCGTTTTTGGCCTATATCCCATTTTTTAGAAGACCCAAAGGAGCGGAATTTCTCCGTTTTTCTGTCCCGTTTGCACGCCGTTTTAACGCGCAGTCCACACGATGCAGCGCCAGGTTCTTCGCCCGGCGCTTCGTTTCTTCTCTTTTCTTTTTAAGATGTTCTGCTTTTTTCGCGTCGTTGCAAAGCCAATAAAAAAGCATCTCTGCGGATGCTTTGATGGTTTATTCACGATTTTCGAGATCCATTTTCATGATATTCCAGGTTTCGCCGCCGTGGGTGGATTTCGAGCGTCCCTGGTTCTGGAACCCGAGTTTTTCATAAAAAGGAAGGTATTTGTCCTTGCAAAGCAGGATGATTCCCTTGCGTGAGTCTTCGATGCAGTCCTTGATGACTTCCTTCATCAGGATCGAGGCGTAGCCGCGGCCGGTAAATTCCGGACTGGTGGCTACGGAGAAAATGAGCTGATAGCTGCCGTCTTCGTCGTGAAGTACCGCTTTCTCATACATTTCATCTTCCAGATCCGGTTTGTCGGATACCATGCCGTTCACCATGCTCACCAGCTGACCGTCACGTTCGAGCAGCCAGAAATGGTTGGGAAATACATTCAGTCTTTCCTTGAGCGCCTCATAGCCTGCGGCTTCCGCTTGCGGATAGCACTCTTTTTCCAGGCTGTAAATCCGATCCAGATCATCCGGACGGGCACTTCGAATTTCAAGCATTCTAATTTCCTCCAGTTTGCATCAGATTCCGTCGCCGCATCAGGCGGCTCTGCACCTTTTTCTGGAATCGACTCTTTTCCCATCCCATTTTTTGGGCCGAGAGATCTTCTCCAGAAACGTACAGTCGCAAAACGGATCCTTCGTGTACAGAAAACTTATCCCTTTACGGTGATATGCGCTGATTATACCAAAGCGAATAAGCGAACTTGCCCTGTCCCGCGCAAGATTTGTACTTTTTGGACTTCGGCGTTTGTTTTTTGTGCAATTCTTTACGGATTTCTTTTCGGCCTCCTATGGCGTTCTGGAATTTTTTTGCCGTCTGGCCGCTAGTTTTTATCTGCAGAACGTTTCTGGGGTTCTGCGGTCCGGCCAGCCTGCTTTTTTACATGTGCCAGCTCGACGTAGTGATGGGCCGAAAAAATCCCGTTTTCAATCTCCTGACTGCTGAGCTGGCGTACTTTTCGAGCCGGAATGCCAAGATAGAGCGTTCCCGGTTCGACTTTCTTGCCTTCGCCGACCAGCGCGCCGGCACCGACAATTGCGCCTCTTCCGATTACAGATCCATTGAGTAAAATGGCCCCCATGCCGATCAGCGCGCCGTCTTCGATCGTGGCGCCGTGAATAATCGCCCGATGCCCGACGGTAACATCCTGCCCGATCACAATGGGATAGCCTGCATCGGTATGAAGAACGCATCCGTCCTGAATATTGGAACGGTCGCCGATCGTAATCGGTTCGCTTTCGGTACGAATGACCGCATGCGGCCATACCGAAACGTCAGCGCCAAAGCGCACATCGCCGTCAATCACCGCAAAATCGCCGCGATAAAACGGCTCCTTTTCAAACGCCGTAGGCTTTTCTTTCGCGCTTTTCTCCAGAAGGGATCCCTCCGTCTTCCATTGTGACCCGTCGTTTTCCGTCTGGAAATATTCAGTATGTTCTTTGTGCATAGTTATCCTCCGCTTCTTTTTTGGCTTTGGCCCTGGGCTTTCGTCCGGTTCTTTTCTGCATCCATATTAGATGGATCCGCAGGCTCCTGCGCAGATATTGATTGATTTCCCATTTTCAGCAGAATTTGACACCGCCCGGCAGACGCAGCATTGCGAAACGTCTGCTTCCATAGGCAAAAATCCGCGGAAAAGCCGGGATGGCTTCGTTTGAAGCGCTCCCGGCTTTCTTTCCATTTCATTCATGCAAATTCATTCATCTGTGCAGACCGGCGGCTCATCCCTGAAATCGGGTCATCCTGAAAAGAGTTCTGCATCGGTTTTTCGACTCGCTTTACCCGAATACTTTATTCGGATACGGAAGGCGCCAGGCAGTACCAGGCCACGCCTTCTCTTGTCCAGCCGTTTTCTTCCAGGCGGTTCAGCTCATCGTTTTCGGGAGAGTACGTACGGAAACCGGAAGCGGCATTGTACAGGCGATAGACCGGTTCGCCCTGCGCATACGATTTTCCAAAGCTCTCCTCTTCTGTCCAGCCTTCGTTTACGAGCTGTTCGATCTCAGCGGCATTGACGGAGTAGAAGATATCTCCCGTTTCCGGGTTTCTGGCCGTATAAATATCGGAATACGAAGATTCATCGTCCCGAATATTTTGCGATGGGGCGTTCAGACAGACGGCTCCAGCCAGAGTCCAGCCGGGATAATCGGATTCCTGCGGCGCGCTGGCAGAGCATGTGAAGATGTGCTGGCCGCTTTGCGGATTTTCAAAGTGGTAAACCGGTTCGCCGACAATCACATTCAGTACGGGAGCAATCGCAATGGCCTCCAGATTCTTTCCCGGATTT
The DNA here is from genome assembly GCF_020969955.1 of Allobaculum fili. Lineage (NCBI taxonomy): Bacteria > Bacillati > Bacillota > Erysipelotrichia > Erysipelotrichales > Erysipelotrichaceae > Allobaculum > Allobaculum fili. The sequence goes on from NZ_JAHDSX010000017.1 coordinate 43,618, forward strand.
GCCTTTTCCAGGCGCTCCAGAGAATCTTTTGTGTATTCGAAGGAAATGGCAAGCGAACCTGTGCCAGGCTGAATGGCTTTCTACGTATTGTCGGCATTCACTTTAAGAAGCTCCGGATCCGATTCCAGATGGTAATCGGCTTCCATGTCAACGCCGTCGATGTCATCGATGCGAATCTGGAATACCCCGGTCATTCCAGGAGAGAGTTTCTGGTACATTTCCGGGTTTGTTACTTCAAAACGGGTCGGGCTGACATCAACCGTCGAATCCGGATTTTCGGATATCTTTTCCGTCGACTTAGCACATCCGCCAAGTCCCAGGACGGACAGCCCGAATGCGGTACTCATAAAAACGAGGGCGAAGCTTTTTCTGTGGTTCATAAGAATCCTCCTCATTTCTTAAAGGACATGACATGGAAAAAAGCTTTTGTTCGGATCCAAATCAAGAGAGGCAAAAGGCCCGGTTCTCCTGCCGTCTTTGATCCGTTATAAATCCAGGCCGGCCAGAATGGAATTGAGCTTCTGGTAGGCGCTCTGGACCAGTTCGTTCGGGCTGGATGAAGAACTGGATTCTTCGTTCAGGTTTGTGATGGAAATACTGGTCAGCCAGCTGTTTTCGCAGTCGACGATATTTCCAGAAACCGTGCGGGCGCTTGGCGCCGCCTTGCCGGAAGCCGTAGTTCCCGCTGGATTGAAACTGTAGTAGTAAAGCGTGTCGCGGCCGCCAATGCTGGAATAGAGCGCGCTGTCGGACGTTTCCAGCAGCTCGGTTTTCGTAGTGGGCGGCAGTTCGGTCTGTGTGCACGAAACGGAAATCAGCTTTCCATCCGGCGTTTCGCCTTCCACCACAAGAATATGGCCTTCATCGGCAACGGAAACCCGTGCATCTTCCTTTAAGCCAAGCGAGAGCCTCAGCTCGCTTCCCGGCAGCGTCAGAATGCCGGTCTGTTTGTCATAGCGCGTCAGCAGCTTTTTGGCGCTGTCACTGAGCTCACCGCTAGCATAGGCGTTTGCCTTATCCCGGATTTGCGGCGAAATTTCCTGCTGAAGATCCGAATCGGCTGCCTCATCCTCGAGGGAATCGATATCCGCTTCGTTTTCCTGCACTTTGGCCGCCTCTTCGGCGGATTCGGCGTACGCCTGGTCTTCATTTTCGCCATAGACGGCTTCTTCATTTTCTTCTAAAACGGCTGTGGCGATATCCGAAACCGGCGTGCTGCTGCTTCCGAAAAAGAGCGGCTTGAAAAAGCCCATAAGGGCTGCCAGCAGGCCAAAGGCCATGAGGAGAATCAATGCGTTAAAAAGGGTGGTACGAATACGGGCACCCCTGGTATTTTTCGACTTTCTGGGCAACGGGGCTCCGCAATGAATGCATCTGCGTTCGCTTGCCGGATTGTTCCGGCCACAATTTGGACATCTCATAGCATCACCTCAACTGTATATTACTGATGAATCTGGGCTTTTTTCTGTCTCGATTCTTAACCTTTTGTAAAAATCGATTCCCGTTTGTACAGACAAGCAGAGGCTGATACAGAGTGTTTTTCGAAAAAAGGAAAAGACAAAAACGGCTTTAGCTATCCAGTTTTATTCAATTAGAACTTTCCCAATGAGCTTAACTATACAAATCGCTCGTTTTTGAAATTTCATCCCATCAGAGAGCCTTTTTCCGAGGCTCTCTTTTTAATTTTCCCCTGGCTCAATGACCATAACTACGATTAAC
>NZ_JAHDSX010000170.1:0-255 GCF_020969955.1 Allobaculum fili
GACTGACCCGGGGCGGACGAACCTTCCCCCGGAATCCTTGGGCTTTCGGTGTGCAGGATTCTCACCTGCATCTCGCTACTCACACCGGCATTCTCACTTCCATGTCCTCCACATCCCCTTACGGTAACGCTTCAATGAACATGCAACGCTCCCCTACCACTAAATACTTCAGTACTTAATCCGCGCTTTCGGCAGACAGCTTAGCCCCGGTACATTTTCGGCGCAGGGCCACTCGACTAGTGAGCTGTTACGCAC
>NZ_JAHDSX010000171.1:0-255 GCF_020969955.1 Allobaculum fili
TGCGAGGGGGAGAACTTGGCGCCGGCGAACGCTTTATAAAGTTCTTCTTCTTTTTCTTTACGCTCCTGAGCATTGGCAAACTTGACGATACTGCACGATTTACGAATCCGCTTCTGTACTTCTTCCAATACCGGCACCTCCGTGTCCAGCAGGTATTGGATAACATTCCTTGCCGATTCCCCTTCAACACCCGAGAAGATCAAATCAAGTCGGATATTGGCTTCGGTCAGGATATTTCGAATGCGACGGATATCG
>NZ_JAHDSX010000172.1:0-255 GCF_020969955.1 Allobaculum fili
AGTGTATCGATCCGCCTTCATACGACAGTTCATCCAGACAACCTCGGAAATACAGTCCAGAGGTCGACGCGCTTCTGGATCAAATTCTTGAAGACGAAGAAGAAAAGACACGCCTGCTCGGGTCTGGACATAAGCAGCAGCTGACCTGCTTACAGATCTGGGATCTGATCAGGGCTGCTGGATTCGACATTGGATTGTCGACCATCACAAAAAGGGTCAAAGAGAAAAGGAACAGGCACAGAGAATGCTTCATCA
>NZ_JAHDSX010000173.1:0-255 GCF_020969955.1 Allobaculum fili
ACGGCCGCCTGCAGTTTCATTGAATTCAGCCCGCCTCCGCTCGCCTTACCGTATCCATAGTTCTGTTTAAGCTCGGCATTTTTCGCTTCGATTTTATAACGCTCATGCATCAGTTCCTGGTATTCTTTTGTCTCCATGAACGCCATCTGCTCAAGGTGAATATCGCTTTTGATTTTGACGGAGTAGCTTTTTGATTTTGCTCCTTCTTTGTAGCACCCTTCTTTGAGCGGACAGTGTTTACAGCGCTCTACATCG
>NZ_JAHDSX010000174.1:0-255 GCF_020969955.1 Allobaculum fili
TTGATTACGAAGAATTTCTGGAAAAGGTCCTCAAAGGCGAAACGATCAGCCGCAATGAAAACTGTATTCAGAAGCGGATCCAGCTGGCGCATTTCCCAAATCGGATGTCTCTGGAAGACTTTCAAACAGAACATTTGAGAATCGAAATCCAGCAGAAAGTAAAAGAGCTCTCAAGTCTGGACTTTATAAAAAATGGAGAAAACGTAATCCTGATTGGAAATCCAGGAACGGGAAAAAGTGCCTTGTCTATCTGTC
>NZ_JAHDSX010000175.1:0-255 GCF_020969955.1 Allobaculum fili
GAGCAGATCCGCTACTACAATGAAGAGCGGTATCAGTGGGATCTGGCGAAGCTGTCACCAGATGAGTTCTACAAATACGTAACAACCGGCCGATATCCTCTTTCAGAATGAATGGGATTTAAGGGGGCGCGCAGAATTTTTCTTCCACTCGGTCCCTGCGGGACCGTCCTTGACAGCGGGGCCCTTGCCCCCTGGACCCACAAAAGCCGCCTTCAGCAGAAAAGTGAATGGTTCACCATTCAGCTGAAGGCTCAG
>NZ_JAHDSX010000176.1:0-255 GCF_020969955.1 Allobaculum fili
CGAACCAGGTGACCGGTTTGAATACGATTTTGGCGAAGTGAAGCTGATGATTAATGGTCAGAGAAAGACGTTCTATCTGGCCGTTATGACTTCGCCATGGTCAGGCTATCGAGCTGCCTGCCTGTACCAAAACCAGAAAAGTCAGGTCTTCTTTGAATCGATGATCCGCTTCTTCAATGAAGTCGGCGGAATCTTCAGAGAGGGCGTTTACGACAATATGAGAAACGTCGTCTCGAAATTCATAGGAAGAAACGA
>NZ_JAHDSX010000177.1:0-253 GCF_020969955.1 Allobaculum fili
TCTTCCAGGTACCTTCCCAACGAGTTCGCTCGATCCATGAAGTACTTGGCTGCTCTGTAGGCGGTGCTTCTTTCCTCGAATCCACTCTGAATCTCCATCATGACTCTTGTGAGTCTTTCAAAGCAGGAGAGTGTAAGGTCTTTTGTGTAAATTCCATCAAGGCATCAGACTGATACAATCAGCTTGAGCCTGACAAATTTATACAAGGAGACCACTTATGCCACGTAAAGCTAAAGCTGCACCAGCCCTTCAG
>NZ_JAHDSX010000178.1:0-253 GCF_020969955.1 Allobaculum fili
ACAACCAGGGCTGCCTTCCACGGGAGATCTTTGTGAAGCTCGGATATGATCCGGCAATCATCGGGGAGAGCAGAATGTCCAACACTGCCTATCTCATCTCCCAGAGCCAGAAAAAGACCGGTGATAATGGATCCGGAAAATGTCCTGACTGTGACTGAGCTGTGTGCAATGAACGGTGTCAGTCGTTCAGGTTACTACAGCTGGTGTGCTCAGACAGAAAGCCGTGAACAAAGAGAAGCCCGGGACAGAGCAG
>NZ_JAHDSX010000179.1:0-253 GCF_020969955.1 Allobaculum fili
GATGAAGATCTTCGAGGAGCTCGTTGCGGATTGTCTGGTAAGGGTTCGGCACATTCATGTATTAATTTTAACATATTTAGAGCGATAGATAAAGTAAATGGGATGATTTATCTTGATATTCCTTCAAAAAAATCATCCTTTTAAATTGGTTTAAACATACTTATAAGTTCGTGGCAGAAATGCCGGCTGGGGAACAATCGACAGACCGGAAAGCAGAGAAGCCAGCTGCGAACAGTCAATTCGCATGAAGTCG
>NZ_JAHDSX010000018.1:0-44433 GCF_020969955.1 Allobaculum fili
TTCTGATGTCTTCTAAGGCAACGCTGGCTTCCAAAGATGCAAAAGGGAAGGCTGGAGCCATGATGGGTGGCGAGAACACCTTGTTTGGGTTAAAGCCAGTTCTTGCCAAAACAGGTTTTGTCAAACGTTACAACGAACTACTCAAAGTGAACTCTCTCTTCATGACCTGCGATCTGGTAAAAGACCAGCTGGAAAGAGCCTTCAAATGCTCAGATCCAGAGGAGATGGTGCAGCTGCTGAATTCACTGATTGACACGTGCAAAGGAACGAAAAAAAAGCACTTTAAATGGTTTGCGCGACTAATCGAGAACCATTACGAAGGGATCCTTTCACATACCATTTTTGGGATATCTTCAGGAAAGATTGAAGGCATGAATAACAAGATCAAGACCGTAAGACGACAAGCTTACGGTTTCAAGGATGATGGGTATTTCTTTCTTAAGATCATCGATGCTTCAAGAAACCCATCAATCAGGAATCCCAAATCCCACAAAATTTTTCATTGAACCAAAAGAAAGAGGGAAGGGCGGGCAGGTGACACCAGCCTTACAGGGATGCAAGGCAAACTAAAGGCGAAGCCATGAATCCCGCAATTTGATCATGCTAAACTTAGGACACAGCCAGATAAGACGCTTAAAATAAAACTTCCCGTTTTATAAAACGGGATAGGACGATCGGTTTCCTGTGAAAAACGGGGATAGATCTGGTTGCACTAAAGGAGGCGATAAGATTGAAAAAGCTTCTGAAATGGGTTCTCAGCCTGACCGTGTTTGCAGCGCTGGCGGGAACCGTGATCTTCTTTGGCATGGGAATCTATACCGCCAATGAATTTGAATCCAGAGAATCTCTCTCTTCGCTGGTGGATCGGGCCGAGGCAATGCCCGGCTATACGCCGTACGAAGAAGTTTCCCCTATGCTGTATCAGGCGACGATTGCGGTCGAAGATGCGCATTTTTACAGTCATCAGGCGGTGGATCTGAAAGCGCTGATTCGCGCAGGCCTTTCCCAGATCGTCCCCTGGATGCCTAAATCGGGCGGTTCCACGATCGATATGCAGACGGTGAAAAACCTGTATGGACAGTATGACGGTACCCCGGTATGGAAAGCCGGTGAAATCGTACTGGCGACCCGTCTCGATAAAATCTGCACGAAAGATCAGATCCTTTCCCTCTATGTGAACATCATTAACTATGGAAACAACTTCCATGGCATTCGCCAGGCAGCCAACGGCTACTTTGGCGTCGAACCGTGGGAGCTGACGGACGCGCAGGCGACACTGCTGGCAGGAATTCCGCAGTCGCCCTCGGCGTTAAACCCGCTCGTTCATTTCGATGCTGCCAAAGCCAAACAGGAAATTGTTCTGCGGGCGATGGTTCGCAACGACATGATTACCCAGGAGCAGGCGGATGCGATTTACGAGCAGGACTGCGGCATCGACCAGTATATCGAACCGGCTTCTGCAGAAGAAACGATGGATTATTCGATCGTTTCCCTCGATGAACCGGAACCGCAGATGGCGCTTCCTGTCTGGATGGCGTATGCCGATCCATCTCTGCTGCAGGCGGCGACCCTGGCGTAGCCAGCTCCGTTCTGTATTTGATTTTTTGCGGTCTTTCCATACCGCAATTTGCCACACCGCATTCGATTTCCCTGTCCGTTTTGGTCTTTCCATTGGAAGGGTAGAAAAGGATTGAAATCCATCAAACAGAAATATCGAACAGCGCTTCTGAATCCAAAAAGCAGGAACGCTGTTTTTCTTTGGCGCGTTCTGGAAGGACCTTGATCAGGACGGTGCCTTTTGAAGAAATAGAGGGGCTGTTTCGGCAAGGTTCTATCTATTTCTATGGATCGGACAGGCGATAATTCACAAATGACTTAAGCGAATCCGGAGATGGTTCTGAGAAATTACTGGATTTAATCCGAAAGGCAGGATCGGTAAAGCGAGTAAGACTGAAAAAACCAATCGGTCTGGTTTTACGCAGAAGTGATCAAAACCCGATCGGTTTTGTGGGTTTCTCGATCTTTTTCAAATGGAAGGCCGCAAACGTGATTCAATAAAGCGGACTGGCCTGAAAAGTCGGCCATCGTTTTAGGAGGTTGGATTGTTTCATGAATAAGAAAACCGCGAACCTGCTCTGCCTGCTGATCGGCGTGATCTGGGGCGGGGGATTTATTGCTACGGATTTCGCGTTAAAGACATTTACACCGTTTCAGATGCTTCTCATTCGATTTGCCGGGGCAGCGCTGCTCGCCTGGATTCCAGTTCTGGTCAAACGGGAAAAAGTACAGAAGGAAGCCATGAAAACGGGTCTGATTTCGGGATGCTTTCTGTACATCGCCTTTGCGCTGCAGACGTTTGGCATCAATCTGACCGAACCGGGAATGAACGCGTTTCTGACGTCGGTCAATGTGGTTCTCGTTCCGTATCTGGCCTGGATTGTCTGGAAACAGAAACCGGATGGGCTCGTTCTTTGCGCCTCTTTAGTCTGCATGGCGGGCATCGGCTTTCTTTCCTTGAGCAGCGGCAGCTTCGGTCTTCGCTGGGGCGATCTGCTTTCGCTGGGCTGTTCGGTTTTCTTCGCGGCACAGATTGTCGCGCTTGGCCGGTCCGAACACCTTTCGGTTGCGGTTGTCAACGCGCTGCAGCTAAGCACCGCGGCGGTTCTGGCCATTCCGTTTGGTCTGCTTGAACCGTGGCCGGCGCAGATTTCGATGGAAACGATCGGTTCTCTGGCGTATACAGTCTGCCTGTCGACATTCCTGTGCTATCTGATGCAGACGACGGCGCAGAAATACACATCCTGCGCGGCGGCTTCCATTTTAATGGGGACGGAAAGTCTCTGGGCCAACATTTTCAGCTTTCTGATTTTGCATCAGGTTCCGTCCGTCATGATGGTAACCGGCGGCCTGCTGATCTTTACAGCCATACTCATGGTCGAAGGACGCGGCTGGATCGAGTTGCATCTGCTTAAAAAGAAGATCAATCCGCCAACCCAGACCAGCATTTAAAAGGTCGGGCAGCTTCCGTTGCTTCGTACTCCTGTCTGTCTTTTTAAAAGGCTGAAACGCGGAATTCTGGAGACGTTTTCCATGTTTTTGATTTTGGGCACATGTCGTTTGGGCATGCGCTTTTTTACACCCTTTGGGCAAACGACAAAAAGCCGTTCGTTCGCCTGTCTATACTGAAACCAGAAAGAAGGGCCTATTATGCTCAAGTCCTATAAATACAATGGAAAAGAAGCACTTCACCTTTCGGATGTTTCCTGTCAGGCGGGTGCGTATAAGAAAAAGAAAGAGGAAATCATTGCCCGAACGGCCGCCAACCAGCTTCAGATCCAGCAGCTGCAGGATAAGCTGTATGCGGATGGAAGCGCCGGTCTGATCATTTTGATTCAGGCGCGGGATGCCGCAGGCAAGGATGGAACGATCAAGCATGTCATGAGCGGTGTCAATCCGCAGGGCGTGGATGTCTACAGCTTTAAATCCCCGACACATGAAGATCTTTCCCACGATTTTCTCTGGCGCTTCAATAAGGCACTGCCGGCTCGGGGCAAAATCGCTATTTTCAATCGCTCATACTATGAAGATGTGCTGATCGTTAAAGTGCGTGAGCTCTGGAAAAACTACAACCTGCCGGCTTCGATTAAAAATAAGGATATTATTGAACGCCGCTATTCTCAGATTTGCGGCTTTGAGGAATACCTGTACCAGAACGGCTACCAGATTGTAAAAATCTTCCTGAACGTTTCCGCGAAGAAACAGAAAGAACGCTTTTTGGAACGCATCGATCGACCGGAGAAAAACTGGAAGTTCTCCGAAGCCGATCTTTCGGAACGGGCCCTGTGGGACGATTACACGCACGCTTACGAAGACGCGATCAACGTCACCGCGACCAAGCACTGTCCGTGGTATGTCATTCCGGCAGATCAGAAATGGTTTGCTCGCTATCTCGTCAGTGAAGCGATCTTAAAAGCGCTTGAGAACATCGATCCGAAGTATCCGCAGCTATCCAAGGAACAGATCGACCGTCTCGCGTTTTACAAGCAGGCTCTGCTCAATGAGAAAAACGGGCAGGAAGCCAAAAGCTTTGTCGCCGATGCCGATGAAGTCAAAGCGGCCGATGAAAAAGTTACGGACGATCTGAAAGAACAGAAATCGCTCAACGCGTAATCCAGTTTGGATATAGAAAAAAACAGCGAGTCCATCGTTCGAAGAATATCTTCGATCCGGGACTCGCTTTTTCTCTGGGAAAGCGAAGAGGAGGGAAGATCCGCTTTCAGAAAACAGTCCGAGAAGGCGGTAAAAGCAGACAGAAAGTGGAGGGAGAAATACAAAGAAATACAGTAGAAGATCCGGTTTTGCGTTTCATATTCCTGCTGGATTCATAGGAAAACAGATCCGAAAACGAGGGGATTCATGCAAGCGCATTCACGAAAGAAAAATCCCATAAAACTGCAAAGTTTTGGGATTTTTCAAGGTGTACGGTTTCGATTCGCATTGTACGAAAACACGATTCTTCCTATACTTTGAGCAATTACAGGAAAGTTGAGGAAAAATAAATCATGAGTTCTGCTGCTGCATTCCTGGCCAAAAAGGACGTTCAGATTTCTGCCAAACGGTATGGAATCGATGCCCTTTCCGCCATGGCCCAGGGACTTTTCGCCTCTCTGTTAATGGGAACCATTCTTAATACGATGGGAACCCTGCTCAATCTGCCGATTCTCGCGGAAATCGGCTCGTACGCGACGGCGGTCAAAGGGCCGGCGATGGCCGGAGCCATCGGCGTTTCCCTTCACGCGCCAAACCTTGTACTGTTTTCGCTCCTTGCGGTCGGCTATGCGGCGGACGCCCTAGGCGGAGCCGGCGGTCCGCTTGCAGTTTACGTGGTGGCGGTCATCGCCTGCGAATGCGGCAAGCTCGTTTCCAAGGAAACCCGTGTCGATATTCTCGTTACGCCCTTCGTTACAATCTGCATCGGTGCTCTGCTTTCGATTGCCTTCGCGCCTGCGATCGGCAGCGGGGCGACCGCGCTTGGCGGCATGATCATGTGGGCTACCGAACTTCAGCCCTTTTTAATGGGTGTCATCGTTTCGGTACTGATGGGCATCTTCCTGACGCTGCCGATCAGTTCGGCCGCAATCTGTGCTGCGCTTTCGTTAACCGGTCTGGCTGGCGGCGCTGCCCTGGCTGGCTGCTGCGCGCAGATGGTCGGATTTGCGGTCATGAGTTTCGCGGTCAATAAATGGTCCGGTCTTTTTGCCCAGGGGCTGGGAACTTCGATGCTGCAGATGGGCAATATCGTACGCAAGCCAGTCATCTGGCTGCCGACGATTCTGGCCAGCGCCATTACCGGTCCAATCGCCACCTGCCTGTTCAATTTACAGATGAACGGCGCCGCCATTTCTTCTGGCATGGGCACCTGCGGTCTGGTCGGACAGATCGGCGTATTCACCGGCTGGATGACGGAAATTTCCGAAGGCCTTCGTGCTTCCATCGGTTTCATGGACTGGACGGCACTGATCCTGATTTCGTTCATTCTTCCCGCCATCTTCACGCTGCTCTTCCATCATCTGTTCTTAAAACTTGGCTGGTACACCAATGAAGATCTCAAGCTTGACGTCTGATCGACAGCGATTGCTATACCATCCAGTTCTGGATGGAATTCCGTATGAAATTCACTCTGGTCGGATCCTTCGCGCATGATTTTGCCAGTTTACTCTTATTCAATATTCAATTCAGACACATAAAAAGCCGGGTCGTCCGGCTTTTCTTTTTGGGCTCTGAAGACAGCGGTATCGGTATTCGCTTTCGTTTTATTCCTGCCGGGGACGAACGATTTGGACATGGCTTCCGGGCGGGGAATGGGCCTGTGCTAAAATCTGTATATGTTTAAAATCAAGCAGAAAAACGACTGGGCGATCGATATTTCTCTGCATATCCCGCTGCCCTCGTTTGCAATCCAAATTACCAAAAACGCGACCGAATCCGAAGTCGACTTGAATACCCCGCTGCATCGAACATCCGCGAAAGTCATGAGCGATTCCCATTCGGTATCCACCGAATTCCGTCAGGAAAGCGGTCCTGTGGGACAAGCCGGCGCTTCTTCCGCTTCTTCCCAATCCGCCGAATCGACGGCTTCTTCTTCTGCATCGTCTGCCTCGTCTTCGGCAGACCAGGAACAGAAAAATGGCGACCAATAGCACAAATTCATCTTCCAGTTCCACAAAGCTCGTTTCTTCGGGCGAGCGCTTTGCGCAGATTGTCAAAGTCTTAAGCCGGCACCATGTCCAGCAGGGCATCACCCCGGTTAAGCTGCGCGAGATTTTTGAAGATCTCGGTCCGACGTATGTCAAACTGGGCCAGATCATGTCTTCGCGTACGGATCTGCTGCCTAAGGAGTATGCCAAGGAACTGGAAAAGCTGCGCTCGGATGTGAATCCGATGCCGTATGCGGTGGTCAAGGAAGAAATTGAAAGGGCGTATGGAAAGCCGATCGATCAGATCTTTTCGTACATCGACGAAAAGCCCTTAGGTTCCGCCAGTATGGCCCAGGTCCATGAGGCGATCACGCCAGATGGAGACAAAGTCGTCATCAAAGTGCAGCGGCCGGGCATTTACGAACAGATGCAGGTCGATGTCAAAATGATGAAAAAAGCCGCAAAGCTGATTTCTCTCGATCAGGTCATTTCCGGTCTGGTCAATCTCGATGACGTCATCGACGAGTTCTGGAAAACGGCGCAGGAAGAAATGGATTTCCGTCATGAGGCGGCCAACGCGATTCGCTTTGGGGCGGAAAACGATGACGTTCCTTACCTGCATATCCCGAAAATATATTCGCAGTATACGAGACAGAACATGCTGGTGATGGAAGAAATCGACGGCATCGAAATCGACAACTATCCGGCACTTGAAGAAGAAGGCTATTCCCGTAAGGAAATCGCGATGAAACTGGGCATGAACTTCATTGACCAGGTTATTGAGCACGGCTTTTTCCATGCGGATCCGCATTCAGGAAACCTGAAAATTGTCGACGATAAAATCGTCTGGCTTGATTTTGGCATGATGGGCGAGCTGACGCGCGGACAGGCCCAGCAGATGAGCGAAGCACTGGACGCGCTGGCGCAGCGCGATCTGCCACGGCTTTGCGACGCGATTCTCAATATCGGCATTCCGCCGGAAGATCTCGACTACATCGGCTTTTCCAACGCGCTTGAAACGTATTTAAACCGCTACATCAACCAGTCGTTTTCAGATCTGGACCTGGGAGTGATGGTGACGGAGGCCATTGAAATCTGTCAGCGCTATTCCATACGGCTGCCAAGCTCGATTACGATGCTTGCCCGGTCGATGGTGACCATTCAGGGGACACTCAAAGATCTCGACGATCAGGTGAATATGCTGGAATACATTTCCAGCGAAGGAAAAACGCTTGATCAGATCGACTGGAACAAGGAAATCAGCACCTTCTTAAAGGAAAGCTATGCGGGACTGAAGGCGCTCACGCACATGCCGGTTCGGCTGGATCGAACGTTATCCTTGCTGCAGAAAGGCCGTCTTCAGGTCGGCATCAAAATTTCGGATCTCGATCATCTGATGCCCCAGATCAGTCATCTGGTGGACCGCCTTGTCGTCTGCATTCTCATTGCGGCGCTGCTGATGGGCAGTTCCATCATTTGTACGACGGGCATGAAACCGCAGCTGCTTGGCATTCCGGTGCTGGGTCTGGCGGGATTCTTTATTTCGTTCTGCCTGAGCCTGTGGCTCTTTTACAAAATGCTGTTCAATCGAAAAAACGGAAACCGGCTGTTCTAGCCGGTTTTTCTCTGCCTTCTCGATTTGGTTCTTCGCAATCTGTCCGAATTGTACTGGATCGCGTCTGGATTTTCGACTTGGCCGTATTTGATGCTTTGGAGGTGTCCTGGTCTGGCCTGGTGCATGGCGAAAATCGGGAAAGAATTGTGTCTTTGATCAGTTTCCAAAACAATGGGTATCCCATGGGGATGAAAATTTTGTCAAAAACGGCGGAAAATGTCTTGCCATTGCGGATTGTGACAACGAAAATGGATAAATACGCGATTGCTTTTTGACCGTACCGGCTTTCTTGAATCCATAGGGTTCTGTAAGTGAAATTTCCAAACCGCACCCGTCGATAGGATCGACAGCCTGGCACTTTGTGCAGACAGGGAAGAATGATCGATTCATATTGTTCGAACGTACTGAACGAGGCCATTTCCGGAGGCAAAAACCAATGGATAAAAGATGAGAACAGGCACAATTCCTGGTGAAATTTCAATATTCGAAAAGCGTTTTCACCTTTCTGTGCCCAAGTACGCAACAAGTTGCTAATATATTCGGTAACAAGTTGCCAATCAGGAGACAACTATGAATTCGGAAGAAATGATCAAAAAACTGTACGGCTCAGCAGAAACCCAGAAAATGTTTATCTTCTGTATGCTGCTGATTACCGCCAACCGGCTCCAGACGCTGTTTGATCAGTCCGTTCCCGACCTTTCCCTGAAACAGATCATCCTTCTGGCGATCGTTCGCTATTCCAAGGAACCGATGACCTTTACGCAGCTTGCTAAATTACTGGGCTGTTCCAGACAGAATGTCAAAAAGCTGGCCGATGTGCTGGTGAAAAAAGGCTATGTCACGCTGCAGCCAAACCCGGAAGATCAGCGCTCCGTCTGCCTGTATCCAACCGATCAGGACGGCGCGTTCCACGACAGCTACTTCCCAGTCTGCCCGCAGGAGCGTGAAGCGCTGTTTGAAATTTTTACGGACGAAGAAGTCGAAACGCTCTTTCATCTGCTCCATCGACTCCAGAACCGGATCGATGAAATCGAGGAAGAAATGGAAAAGGAAGCCGATTCGTAAAAAGACAGAACCGGGTAAAAAGGCTTTTTTCAGAACCAGACTCTGGAAATAGCCGGTTTCTTCCTGCACCAGAAAACGGGGAATCTTCTGCCCCAGGAAAAAAGGAAACCGGAATCCAAAAGCCTTTCCTTAAAAGAGTAGAAAAGGATGCGACGGATTTTTCCTGAAACAGGAAAACAGGGAAATGATCCGCCCGAACAGGAATTTCGTATTACAGGAAAAAGTTATGAAAACACCTGTCATTTATAGTTCGCAGACGGGCTTTACCAAGCGCTATGCGAATTGGATTGCTTCGGCAGCCCATGCGGACTGCCTGGACGTGTCAGCCGCCAGTACCGAAGATTTATCGCAGTATGAGGCCATCGTTTTTGGAAGCTGGATCAGCGGAGGCTATCTTCATGATCTCCACTGGTTGAAGGACAATTTGCCGACCTGTCCTGATCAGAAACGGATTCTGTATATTGTCGGCGCCAGTCCGTCCGAAAACGAGGAAGTGAAGCGGCTTCGCAAAAAGTGTCTGCGCGCTTTTGAAGAACACAACGTAAAGGATATTTTTTACTGCCCCGGCGGTTTTAACCTGGAAAAACTGCCCGCGTCTTCCAAAGCGATGATGAAACTGTTCATCCGCACGTTTCTCGCAAAGAAAAACAAGACCGAACCTCAGGCGTTAATGGCCCGGCTGATCGTTAAAACGTACGATGTGACCAACCCGAAATACATCCTTCCCATTCTCGACGCCTTAAAAAAAGACTCGGATGCTCAAGAAGAATAAACCGGCTTCTCTTTTTTGACGGGTCGATTTTGAACCTGCTTTTCCTTCCAAAAGCCGTTCGGAAACGTCTTCAAATAGAATTTAAATCCCATTCAGAAACAGACAGCCGAACCGTCCTGCGCGGTTCGGTTCTTTTGCGTTCCGAGCAGAAGAACCGGTAAGATGATACAGGCTGTGATTAAGGCACGCTTGCGCGGGATTAAAGCAACATCATACTGTCCCGTACCCGACTTTAACCTGCAGTTCATTCAGGCGTGCGATCCTTTTTCAAAAGGAATGCGCGTACGATAAAACTAAGTGCAATCCATAAAAACGCATGCCAAAAATGAGCATGATACAGCCTGTATACACATAAGAAAGTTTTTAATCGAAAGGGAGGTCCTGTCTATGGAACAGCCAGCTCACACTGCGAACAACGATAAACTGACGCGAAAACAAAAACTGAAAAAGAAACTGCCCGCTTTAGGGGTCGGGGCTCTGATCATCGTTCTGATGGTCGGCCTCGATCAGTGGACCAAATGGGCCATTGTTAAAAGCATTCCCCTCAACGGCATGATTGAAGTTATTCCAGGTTTCTTTGAACTGACGTACTTACGAAACTTTGGAGCGGCCTTTTCCAGCATGACCGGCGTCTCGATGGGATTTTTCGGAATTCTCACGACTGTCGCCCTTTGCGTCATCGCGTATTATTTTATGAAAACCGATAGTACGAAAGTGGAATTCGCCCTGTCTCTGATTGCGGCAGGCGCCCTCGGCAACCTGATCGACCGCATGACGCTCGGCTATGTCCGCGACTTCTTCCGCTTTTATATTTTCGGATCGCCCTTCGCGGTCTTTAACGTGGCCGACGTCTGCCTGACCATCGGCGTCGCGCTGCTCATTGTGATCGTTCTGGTCGAGGAATGGAAAGAGAGGAAAGCGTTCAATGAATCCAGCAAATCCAGTCAGTCCAAATAATATGGATCCAAAGCCACAGGAAGAAAAAAACAGCGAAAACGTCGAAGAGACACTTTATGCGGTCAATACACCCCCTGAAGTTATGACCGACGTAAACTTCGAAGACGATCTCGATGCATCCGATTCGATTCAGACCGTCGATCTGGACGACGGTTCCCAGCAGATCACGCTGACCTGCAGTAAGGAAGATGCCGGTATGCGTCTGGACAAGTACATCTGCAAAGTCCTTGATCTTAGCCGTACGCGCACCGCGTCCCTTCTTGAAGAAGATCGTGTCAAACTTTCCGACCGCAGCGTTAAAGCCAGCCGGAAAATGCAGGAAGGGGATATTCTCGAAATCCATATGCCGCCTGCACAGAGTCTGGAAGTTCTTCCGGAGAAAATGGATCTCGATATCGTCTACGAAGACGAAGACATCATCGTCATCAATAAGCCCAAAGGCATGGTTGTCCATCCTGCCCCTGGCCATATGGAACATACGCTGGTCAATGGTCTGCTCTACCATTGCAAGGATCTGTCCGGCATTAACGGCGTAAAGCGTCCGGGCATTGTGCACCGTATTGATAAGGACACTTCGGGTTTGCTCGTTGTGGCCAAAAACGACATGGCGCACGAATCTCTCGCAGCCCAGCTGCAGGACAAGAGCCTGCGCCGCATTTACCGCGCCATCGTCCATCATCCGTTCTCGCATACGATCGGAACCGTCGACGCGCCGATCGGCCGCGATGAAAAAGACCGCCAGAAAATGGCGGTAACAGCGAAAAACTCGAAACCGGCCGTAACGCACTTTACCGTTCTGGAAAACTTCAAGGACTACGCCTACATCGAATGTTCGCTGGAAACCGGTCGTACCCACCAGATTCGCGTACACATGGCCTATATCCAGCATCCGGTTGCCGGCGACACGAAATACGGTCCGAGAAAAACGATTGAAGCGGGCGGACAGCTGCTGCACGCGATGCAGCTCGAGCTGATCCATCCGCGTACGAAAGAAAAGATGCATTTTGAAGCGCCGCTCGATCCGACGTTCGCAAAAGTTCTGGCTGAGCTGGAAAAGGAAGCAGCAAACGCATGAGAGAACGTTCGGTACTGAGCTGGGATCAGTATTTCATGGCGATGGCCCATCTGGCCGCCTTCCGTTCCAAAGATCCCAACACGCAGGTCGGCGCCTGCATCGTCAATCCGCAAAAGCGCGTGGTAGGCATGGGCTACAACGGCTTTCCGCGCGGCTGCGATGACGACGTCTACTCCTGGGAGCGGGAAGGCCAGTTTCTGGAAACAAAGTATCCCTTTGTCGTGCACGCGGAACTGAATGCCATTCTCAACTCCATTCAGTCGCTGGCGGGCTGTACCCTGTATGTATCGCTCTTTCCGTGCAACGAATGCGCGAAGGCGATCATTCAGTCCGGCATCACCCGCGTCGTATACGAATCGGACAAGTACTGCGGCAGCGAAGGCAACATCGCCAGCAAGCGCATGTTCCAGGATGCCGGGATTGAACTCATTCAGCTGCCCTATCAGGTCCATATCGATGCCCGCATCGAAGAAGGCCAGGACCGCTGTGCTGAGGACGGCTCCCGCGAGTGCGGCTGCCCGGACTGCAGGAAGTAAGATTTGTCTGGATGGAGATCTGCTGAAATCGATCTGCTCGTTCACAAAGCAGTCGGATAAAAACAGACGCCGAACAGATCCAGATGAATAGACGAAACAAACGAAACCGATGCCCTTAAAACTATCCGTTTCCATCCATACAGCGCGCAGGCGATAATGCCTGCGCGCTCGCTCTTTTTGCGCGGAATTCACGTTTTGGATTCTTCTGGAATTTTCAAATTTCGGGATTTTTGAATTTTCAAATTTTTGAATTATCGGATTTTTGATTTTCCCGCACGCATTCTGGGCAAAAGAAAATCCAGAACGGTTCCAAAAGAGGGAGACGTTCTGGATGTACTGCGGGCTTAGACCAGGCCGATTTTCTGGGAATTGACGAAATGCATTTTGACAAATTCCGGCATGCGCTCTTTTCCAATTTTCGCCATGAGCTTTCTGGCGCTCTGGGTGGCTTTGTCTCCACCGCCTTTTTCCAGCGGCATCCCGGCTTTCGCCTCGAGCTGTTCCCAGACTTTTAAAAAGGCGTAGCGGGCGAGTACCGAAGCGGCCGCAACCGCGATATAATGCGATTCCGCCTTCGTCTCAAAATGAATGGTGCGAATGACGTTTTTCTCCTGCGCCAGATAGCTATAGTACGTGCGCGGAATGCAGAACTGGTCGATCACGCAAAGTTCAGGCAGGGCATAGCCTTTTTTCTGCAGATTCAGGTACACCTGATTGTGCATCATGGCTTTCATCTTGTTGAGGTTATAGCCTTTTTCCTCGCGTATGCGATTGTATTGGGCATTTTGTAAAATAACGATGGAATGGGGAACCATCGCTTCAATTTGCGGGGCCACTTCAAGAATGCGCGCGTCGGTCATTTTCTTGGAATCGGTAATTTCCATCGCGTGCAGCTTCGCGGCACATTCCTGGTCCGGGACGATTACCGCAGCGACGGTAACCGGGCCCATGTAATCGCCGGTGCCGACTTCATCGCTGCCGGCCTGCGGGAAAACATTGGCTTTGGACCCGTGACCTGCAGAAGACGAATTCGACGCGGGACGGACCCGTGGGACATCGTCAAGTTCTGCGGCCGAAAACCGTCCGCTGGATTCGTCTTTTCCTAAAATGTCATCGGCGACACTGACGACCCAGTCGATATCACCGCCCTGAATGACGACTTTACCGGACGTATAGGCGGTCACGACGACTTTTTTCCCGGAAGAATCCAGGACATAAATCGACCAGGCCGCGTAAGAGGGAAGATTTTTCGCTTTGGAGAGCGGTTTGAGTTTTTTGTGGAGAGTCTCGATCTGGCTCGAGCTCATGGTTCGTACAACAGTTGCCATGTTCCTATTGTATCATTACAGGGATTGCGGCCGTTTCCGGACCGCCGGGCCTTCCCTGCAGAGGAAAGCTGTATTTCCTCGTGCAAAAGACGGACGATACAATGCCGATCCCAGTCGCTTTTACGCGTATCTGCGGATCAGCGGATCGGGTGCAGGCTGAAAGAAAAGATTTCACAGAAACCAGAGTCGACAGGACTCTGCAGTAAATACTGAATTTATGCAAAGAAACAACGAATTCCATTGCGGAATTTAGAAGGAAAGAGAGGGACGGATATGTACGTAGATAACTGGAATGCCATCGATATGCCGGCGGTACTGGAGCAGTTTGCCAGCCTGGCGGCTTCGCCCAAAACCGCAGCCCATTTAAAAGACGCAAGAGTGCTCAAATCGACGGCAGTCGTTCGGCGTCAGCTGGATCTTTGCGCAGAAGCCTTTGCGTTTTTGCAGGATGGGCAGGAGCTTTCGTTAGGCGGACTTGGCGACATCACAAAATCCGTCAAGCTGGCCAAAAAGGGCATCGCGCTGAACGGCAGCGAACTGCTGGAAATTTCACTGTTTATTACGGCGTCGCAGACCGCGGCCAAGGCGTTTTCGCCCGAAAAGGAACCGATGCTTTCGGATCTGGCCTCTACGCTGGCCAACCTGTCTTCCCTGGCGGCGGACATCGATGAAGCGATCGATCTTTCCGGATCGATTCGACCGGATGCGAGCGC
Organism: Allobaculum fili; assembly: GCF_020969955.1. NCBI lineage: Bacteria > Bacillati > Bacillota > Erysipelotrichia > Erysipelotrichales > Erysipelotrichaceae > Allobaculum > Allobaculum fili. Next base: position 14,259 of record NZ_JAHDSX010000018.1, read on the forward strand.
CCGCCTGCAGAACCTGAGCCGTCAGCTGGTGCAGACGAAAGCCGATCTGTCGGCTGCAGCCAAAAAGTTCATTCAGGCGCATTCGTCTTCGCTGGTCGATACGATGACGGTGTATTCCGGAGGACGCCTCTGCGTTCTGGTCAAGGCGGCCGACAAGTATAAGTTTGGCGGCATCGTCCATGGAACGAGCCAGTCCGGGGCCGGAAGCTACGTAGAACCAGACGCGCTGGCGACGCTCAATAACGCGGCAGCCAGTCTGGAAAACGAAATCGAAGAAGAAAAGAAGCGCATCTGCAAGGAGCTCAGCCGCAAAGTCGGCGCAAACGCCAAGGCGCTTCTGTCCAACGACGAAACGCTCGAAATTATCGATACGGCTCTGGCCAAAGCACGTTGGATGCAGCTGCACGACGGATGCATTCCGACGCTGCAGGGCATGAGCCACGCGCTGCATATCGATCACGCGGTACATCCGCTGCTGGATGCGAAAACCGCAGTCGCCAACTCGTATGCGCTGAGCGATGAACAGGACTGTCTGATGATTACCGGATCGAACATGGGCGGCAAGACCGTTACGCTCAAGACGATCGCGCTCTTTATTCTTCTTGCGCAGTGCGGCTTTCCGGTCAGCGCCCATCGGGCTATGCTTCCCATTTACGAACAGTTTTATTTCGATGTCGGCGATGAGCAGTCGATCGAAAACAACTTGTCGACGTTCTCGTCGCACATTTCCAAAATCGCGAAAATCATTAAGAAAGCCAACGAACATACGTTCGTTCTGCTCGATGAAATCGGCAGCGGAACGGATCCGGATGAAGGCGCGGCGCTTGCTCAGGCGGTCATCGAAGCGCTGATGGATCGCGGGGCTACGATTTTAACGAGTACCCATTACAACGCGGTCAAAGCCTTTGGGAAAACGAATCCGCGCGTGCTGTGCGGATCGGTGGAATTCGATCCTGTGAAACTTGTTCCGACGTATCGCTATTTACCTGGTATCAGCGGCGCGAGCTGCGCGTTCCCGATTGCCAGCCAGTTCGGGCTGAACGGAGATGTACTCAAACGCGCCCGGGAGCTGAAAGCTCAGAACGAATCCGAAGCCGCCAGGCAGCTGTCGGTTCTTGAAAAGCAGCAGGCCCAGGTACAGAAGCAGAAAGACCGCTTCGACGCGCTCGTTAAGGACGCACACCGTCTGCAGAAAAAGGCGGACGAAGACCAGAAAAAATGGGCGTCCATGAAAAAGCGTCTCGACGACGACTATGCCCGCCAGCTTGAAGACATGCTTTACGAAAAGCAGGAAGAAGCCAAAGCCATCCTGCGCGATCTGCGGGCCAGCACGGGAAAAGCCAGTCACGAACAGATCGAGAAAATGGGTCAGCTCAGTCAGCTCGACGACGCGAAGAAAACCGAAGAGCCGGCGGTCGAAAAGCAGGAAACGATCGAACCGGGCGACTACGTCCATGTCATCTCCCTCAACAATCATGGCGAAGTCGTTCAGGTGCGCAAGAATAAGGCTGTCGTCATGGTCAATGGCCGACGCGTCAATCTGAGCGTCGATCAGCTCGAAAAGATCAAGAAGCCCAAAGCGCAGAAACAGCCGCGTAAAAAGGAAAGTCCGGATCTTTCCTTCCGTCCGTTCAATATGGAACTGAACCTGATCGGCATGCGTGTCGAAGAAGGCATCCGCGAGCTCGACCATTATATTGATCAGGCGGTTTACCATAATATTAAAAACGTCCGGATCATTCATGGCATGGGTACCGGCGCGTTGCGCAGCGCGGTCTGGAAAGATCTCAAGAGCCATCCGCAGGTCAAGCGCATTTCCAGCGGCGGACCTAACGACGGCGGTCTAGGCGCTACGCTCGTCGAACTGAAATAAACCGTCTGCAGTGCAGGTCGGATTTTCGCGCAATCTTTCGCAAAGCCGGGGGATTGCGCGCTTTGCTATACTGAAAAAGGACGCTTTTTCGTCCCACAGACGTTTGATAATGAAAAAGGACGGTCTTCTGACCGCAGATAACGTCTGAATTTTCCATTTATTTTTGAACGAATGCACTCTTGTCAAAGAGTTAGAAAGGATCGTATGCCGCTGACCGAACATATTCAGAAAAAACTGGAACTGCTTCCGGATAAGCCCGGATGCTACATCATGAAAGATGCAAATCAGGAAATCCTGTACGTCGGAAAAGCCAAGGTTCTCAAAAACCGGGTTCGATCCTACTTTCACGGCGTTCACAATAACAAGACCACCAAACTGGTGGCCCGCATCGAAGATTTTGAATTCATCAATACCACAACCGAAAAGGAAGCGCTGCTTCTCGAGATCAATCTGATCAAGAAATACCGGCCGCCCTTTAACATCATGTTCATGGATGACAAAATGTATCCATACATTGAAGTCACCAAGGGGGCGGATTTCCAGGTCCGCATTACCCGTAAGGCCAAGGGAAGAAACAGCGACTTTTTCGGTCCCTATCCGATTTCGACGTACGCCTACGACATGGTCAAGCTGATCAGTCAGCTCTACCCGATGCGCCGCTGCCGCACGATGAGCAAGACGCCCTGCCTGTACTATCACATGCACCAGTGTCCGGGCTTCTGCTTTCAGAAAGTCGATGAAAAAGAGGCGCTCGCGCGCCGCGAGAAAATCATTCGCTTTCTCAAAGGCTATACCGGGGAAGTGAAAGAAGAGCTGCAGGAAAAGATGGCCGAAGCGAGCCAGAACCTGAATTTCGAGCGGGCACAGGAACTGCTTGGCCAGATCCGTTCCATCGACTACATTCAGGAAAAGCAGACAATCGACTTTTCGATCCGGGACAACTTCGATGTCTTTGGCTGGTACGAAGACAAAGGCTACATTTCCTTCCAGGGCTTTTTCGTGCGCGAGGGCAAGCTGCTCGAACGCAACATGTCCGTTGCACCAATTTATGAAGACGTGCAGGACGCGTTTGTGTCGTATATTTTGCAGTACTATCAGACGAACAAAATCCCATCGACCATTTACGTGCCGGAAGGAACGGATGTGGAGTCGCTCGAAGACGCGCTCGATACGAAAATCATCATTCCGCAGCGCGGCGATCGAAAGAAGCTGACCGAACTGGCGTGCGCCAACGCGAAAGAAGCACACGAACAGAAGTTCCAGCTCATTTACCGCAAGGACCGTGAACTCGAAGGCGCCAACCGCAAGCTTTCGACCATTTTCCATAAGCCGATCCATACGATTGAGCTGTTCGATAACTCGCACATTTCCGGAACGTACAACGTTTCCGGTCTGGTCGTCTTCCGCGACGGCAAGCCCGATAAAAATGCGTACCGCAAATACCAGCTCGACGGCTACCGCTCCGATACCGACTCCATGAAGGAAGTCGTGCGCCGCCGCTATTCCCGGCTGCAGCGCGAAAACAAGCCAATGCCGGATCTGCTTCTCGTCGATGGCGGTGTCGGTCAGATTCATGCCGCCCAGAGCATTCGCGATGAGCTGGGCATTCCGCTGACGATCGCGGGTCTGGTCAAGGACGATAAGCACTCGACGAGAGCGCTCCTCAATGAAAATCTTCAGGAAATCCCGCTCGATAAAACCGATCCGCTGTTTTTCCTGCTGACGCGCATGCAGGATGAAGTGCACCGCTTTGCGATAACGTACCACCAGAAACTGCGCGCCAAGGGCATGACCAAGTCGATTCTCGACGATATTGCCGGCATTGGGCCAAAGCGCAAAAAACAGATTCAGTCGGCCTACCCGTCTTTGAAAAAGATGCGGGCAGCGTCCTTAGAAGATTTTGAAAAAATCGTTCCGGCCAAAACGGCGGCGCTGCTCTATGCGCGCCTGCACGAAAACGATGAAGAAAAGACGGATACCGCCAGTCCGGCGGAAAACGCCGAAACCGTCCCCGTGTCGGATGCCGGAAATACCCGAACGGCGGCAGAAACGCCGGCGTCGGATCCGAGTGTTGCAATATCTGATCCGGCCGATTCGCTCCATACAGAAGAGAGGGCAGAAAGGGGAAGCGAGGAATGAAAGCGAACGAAACCCATTCGATGAAATCGAACAAAGTCATTTTGCGTACCCGCCTCGTCATTTTCTTCTGCTGCGTGGCCTTTGCGCTGCTGACCTTTTTCCATTTGCAGAAAGTGGCCGATCCGCTGACCCGCTACCCGTACGGAACGCCGGAACAGCGCAATCAGCTGGCGGTGCTGCTCGATGACGAAGACATCAACACGCTGATCAACATGCAGCTGCTGCCCGAAGAAGTGCTGCCCTACGCGAGCGTAGCGGAATTCAACATGGACAACATCCGCTATTACCAGCAGATCATGGCCGCTCAGGCGGCTGATCCGCAGTTTGTGGTCTATTTCGTCAACACGTACCGGGATCGCATGGACGCCGACCGGATGAGCGAACTGCTCGGCTGGCTGTCCTATACGGATCTGATCAACTATTTCGAATCCGGCAGCACGCTGCCGCTCTATCACGGACGCCCCGATGACCTGACAGCCGTTCTCAATGGAACCGAAACGATTCTGCGCTGGGAACCTGGCGATCTGACCGAAATCGCGCCGGGCATCAGCCTGCGCTATCCCGCCGCAGCGAGCTGGCTGCAGATGGCCAGTGACGCGGCTGCAGCCGGTCATGAACTCAAGGCCGTCGGCGGCTACATGAGTCAGGCAGACCAGCAGCAGGCGCAGGAACATGCCTCGTACAATCAGGGCCCATACGGCACCCGGGAAGAACAGTTCGGCTTGAGCGTTCGTCTTTCCGGCTTTGACGAATGGAACGACGTGGTTTCGAAAGAAAAAGGCGAAGACTGGAGCAAAGCCTGCGACGATCTCAGTAAAGAGCAGAAAAGCACGCTCGACTGGCTGAGCGAGAATAGCTGGAAATACGGCTGGGTCTTCCGCTATCCCCAGCAGAAGGAAGAGAAAACCGGGGTCAAATGGCAGCCGTTCGTTTTGCGCTATGTCGGTCAAGACGCAGCCTCTGAGCTTTTTGAAAAGGGCGAAGTTCTCGAGGAACTAAAATAGAAATCGAAGAGCAGATCTTTCTATATCACGCTGCTCAAAACAGGAAACGGAGGAAGCAGGATTGAAAGCACAGATTATTGTGGCCAGCGATACCCATGGAGCAGGAAACCTGCTCACCGAACTGGAAAAAGCGTATCCGCATGCCGATCTCTTTCTGCATTGCGGAGATCTCGAAAACAGCCCGGAATACTTTCCCGCCTGGATTTTCGTGCGCGGAAACAATGACTACGGCGGAAACCGTATGATGCCAGACAGCCGGGTCGTCTCCTATGCGGGGATCCGCATTTACATGACGCATTCCCATCGCCTTGGCTATTACAGCCGGCTCGAAAAACTGGCCGCCTTAGCTAAGGAAAACGACTGTCAGATTGCGGTATTCGGTCATACGCACGTACCGCTCATCAAGAAGGTCAACGGCGTCCTGCTGGTGAACCCGGGAAGCATGCGTTTTCCGCGGGATGGCAATTCGCCCTGCTACGCGGTGATTGAAGTCGACGATAACGATCAGATCCACGCAAAACTGATCCATCAGGAAGACTGGCCGTTCAAACCGAAAAACAGCTGGACCGGCGGCTGGTGGTAAGCCGATCTACCTGATCGACGAAACGGAAAAAACAGATCCCGGTCTGCTTGAAGAAAAGCAGGCCGGGATTTTTGAATGGTCGATGAGCGTCTTCATCTGGAGAAATCTCCAGCGCGCGAGGGATTCTGACGAAGACGTACAAACCGGATTCCGATTTGTACCGCCTCTGCCCACGCACCCGGTTCAGTGATAAAATGAACTCCAGAACGCTTAGAAAGAAAAAGCCTGTCTTCGTAAAAAAGAAAACAGGCGAGATGGCAGGCAAATCCGAAAAGGCAAAAAAAAACGCCTTTTCAGGCGATTCGTTCTAAGTGGCGTCCTGGAGATGATTCGAACACCCGACCGTGCGCTTAGAAGGCGCATGCTCTATCCAACTGAGCTACCAGGACAGCGAGATTATTTTAGCACTAATCGAAAGAGGATCAAGCAATTTATGCCCAAAGATATTCAAAAAGAAATCCAGAACGGAACGAACGCGCCAAAGACTCTGGATCGAAGCCGCCTTTTGGATTCCCATACATCATCGAAAAATACCCCGGAGCGGGAAGGGTACTACTTCGCGGGCTGGTACGTCGATCCGGAACTGACGCGTCCAGTCAACCCGGCGGGACTTCTGCCCGATACGATGCAGCTGTATCCCAGCTGGAAGCCGCTTTCCTACAACATCATTTACGAACTCGACGAGGGCATGAACTCGCCGCTGAACCCCCACAGCTATACCGTCGAAAGCGGTCTGCTCAAGCTGTACCCGGCGCAGTGCGAAGGCAAGCTCTTTACCGGCTGGCTGATGGATGGCGAGCTGATCGAATACATCGATCCGTCGTGGATGCGAAGAATCCGTCTGAAAGGAACGTTCGATGCTCTGGTGGAAATTTCCTTTGACTCATGTGGAGGAAGCCGCGTCGCTCCGGTAAAAACCGATGGCGCGGGACGCATTCACCCGCCGTTTTCGCCGATCCGGATTGGCCATCGCTTTACGGGCTGGTATCTTGATCCAGCCTGTCATCGCGCCTGGAATCCGTCCATGCGCTTTGCCAAGCCAACAACGCTTTACGCGGGATGGAAGGAAGAAGAATACGAAATTCGCCTGGATCCGGACAAAGGCGTGCTGGACGTCGATCCGGTGCTCTCCTACTCGATCAATACGCCTTCGTTTACCTTGCCGGTTCCCAGGCGCAAAGGCTGGAGCTTTGGCGGCTGGTATGACGAGCGCGGCAACATCTGTCTGATGGTACGCAAAGGCATGAGCGGCAATCGAAATCTGCATGCCCTCTGGGTGCCGGAAAGCGAAGAAAGTCTGCATGTGCCCGGCCGTTTCTGGAGACCGCTTCATCTGGATTTTGAAGATGAGGAAAGTATCGATACGCAGGGTCTGTCTGAGAAATAGGACAAAGTATGGATTTGGATCGTGCGGGAATTGTGACCGCGATGAACGCATGGCTTGAACAGCCGGATCGAGGGTCCTGCATGGAATGCCGGCAGCCGTATTTCGATCGACACGGGGATCAGATTATCGTGTATCTGGAAAAGTAAGATGCGGGGATACGCCAGCGATGACAGGACACTTCTGAACGGTCTGGAACTATCTGGAATCGCCATTGAAAATGAGAATCAGTCTCGTCTTGCGTCTGTCTGTGCAAAATACGGTTTGATTCGTAAAGGAAACGAGCTGCGTAAAGAAACAAATTCGGATCGCCTGCCAGACGATCTCGTGCATTTTGCACAGGCGCTTCTGGAGATTGAAAAACAGCTCGGTGAACTGCCCTTGCACACGACAAAGGGCTCCAGTATGCGCGACGATCGAAATCCGCATACCCGCTCCACTGTGTCCGAAACGGCCTGCCCGTTTATGAAATGATGAACATGAAAAAGCGGCTTCTGCCCGGCATCCTGGGATTGGATGCGGGCAGAAGCCGCTGATTTTTTTACTGGCGAGGAAACTAGTCTTTTTTGGTGTTGTTGGCTTTCAGGAATTCAAGCGTTTTGCGCTGAGTGATCTGCGCGGCTACGGCTTCCTGCGGGATGAACATTTTCAGCTGTTCAGGCGGGAAGTTGTAAACGGTCGAGAGCAGTTCGTACTCTTTGGCAAGATCCTTTTCGTCGGCACCGATCTGTTCGGCACTGGCGATGGCATCGAGAACGAGTGCGGAACGCAGTTCGTTTTCAGCTTCCGGTACCAGACGGGCACGGAATTCTTCCGCAGTCTGCTTGGACGCTTTCAGGAAGTCATCGAAGCTCATACCGTACTGTTTGAGCTGGTTTTCGTACTGTTCCATGTGCTGGGAAACCTGGGAGTCGATCATGGCTGCCGGGATGTCCATCTGCGCGCCTTCCGCTACGCGGGTGAGGATCGCCATGGCCAGACGGTTTTCTTCCTGTTCGGTTTTCATCTGGGTCAGTTCTTCACGGATCTTGGCTTTCAGCTCATCAACGGTGCTGCAGCCTTCGAGGTTCATCTTCTTGATGAATTCATCGTTGAGTTCCGGGACGATGGCTTTCTGAACGGATTTTACGGTGACTTTGAAGATAACCGGCTGTCCAGCCAGAGAGGCTTCAAAGTAGTCGGACGGGAAGACAACTTCTACGCTGCGCTCGTCGCCGGCTTTGACGCCGATCAGCTGATCTTCGAAGCCAGGGATGAAGGTGTGGCTTCCAAGAACCAGCGGATAATCGTTTGCGCTTCCGCCTTCGAAGGCGACGCCGTCTTTTTCACCGACAAAGTCGATGACAACCTGATTTCCGTCTTCCGCAACCGCGTCTTCTGGGAGCGGTTCGAAGAGGTTCGTCTGGTTGATACGGCCCATAACGTTCTGGAGAACTTCTTCTTCCGATACGGTGATCGGCTGTTTTTCAAAGTTCAGTCCGGTATAGGCAGGGAGAGTCACTTCTGGAACGAGGGTGCAGGTCAGGGTAACCTGAACGTTGCCGTCGGCATCCGCTTCGGAAAGGAATGCAGGCTGGGTAGCCAGCTTGAGTGTGTGTTCCTTTGCGGCTTCGGTGAAGACTTTTCCGCCTTCCTGAGCCAGAGCGTATTCCTGGGCTACCGCTGGATCTTCGGATCCGGTTGCTTTTTTGGCAGCTTCGATATCGGCTTCGTATTCCGCTTTCGGAATGGTGAAGGTAATTACTGCCTCATTTTTCTTAGGATATTCAATTTTATAGTCCATGATATTCATCTTCCTTCTGTGTCCATTTTAACAAATTCACCATGAACCATGCGGGATTTGACTGTTCCGGCCAGACTGTTCAGGGCGAGGGTCAAAAGGTATTCCAATACGGAATGGAAAAGCAAGCGAATCGGATGAAAACACAAAACTAAAGCAGAAAAGGCGAAGAAAGAGGAATCCGATTCGGATGCCTTTTTCACAAAAACAGGCCGTAATCCGGGCAAAATGCGCCCGGGCTTCGGCCTGTCGACAATTTATATGCGGTAAATGGAACGATTTCGATCGATGAAACTTTGTGGACCCCATTTTCATCGAGGCGGCAGGAAGTGCAGGGCTCAGCGACAGTTTATTCTTCCTGGCCGGAAAGCGTTCGTGAAATCTGCAGATCGATCGCGTGTGAACGATCGATTTTGCGGATGTGGAATCTGGATCCGCCGGATTTTTTTCAAAAAATTCGAAGGATCCTTTTTGCCCGAATGTGTGAGATCTGAACACCGCAGCCCGAATATCTTTGTGATGTGCAGAAGAAATTTTGTTCTTTATGGAACTGGATTTGCGTATTTGGATTTACTTAGCTGTTTTGGATTCCGGCTTTTCGTATTTCGTTATGAAATCAGAAAAGACGTTTCGCGTCGGGAAGAAGACGCAGATGGAGAATCGATGCATGCAGGGCTTTCACCTGCGCATCAATATCTTCCTGCGTCATCGCTTCTGCGGATGCCTCATCGACAGACGCGATCATCTCATCCGCGGCTTCCAGAACGTCTTCCATCGTCTGCCAGCCGGCGGACTGGAACTGCGCCTTGGCGTATCCGTGCGCCTTTTGCGAAAGGAAGTGCAGGGTATCCAGATTCAGCGTCAGGACAGGCAGAAGTTCGAGGGTATCGATCGCGTTCTGCAGATTGGTGCAGGCGTTTGCGATGGAGGATTGGCTGAGGGCTTCAAGATTTGTCTGGAGCGCTTTGGCTTCGTTCAGGGCGGACGTCAGATTCGTAAGTGACTCTTCTGTATACAGCTTGGAATCGACAGCTTCTGCGGTTTCGATCAGCGTATCCAGTGCAGCTGATCGCCTTTGAGAGCGACGAGTTCGAGTGAGCAATCCAGACGGGATTTGGATGTATTGACCTGTTCCTGCGCGGCGTTCTCGTTTACCAGCAGGGGTTTTGCTTCACTTAAAGCGGCTTCAAATTCCGATACAATCGCTTGGGGCAGACCGTTAAGATCGCCGGCTTCCTGTTTCGCTTCGGCCGTATTTACCGCCGTCTGCAGAGCGCTTCGATCGACTTTGACTTTGAGACCGTCGATAGCGGTCTGCAGGGAAGTCGAAGCGGCAGTGATGTTTTCCTGATTCAGACGGCTCAGATCCGCTTTAAGAGCTTTTGCCTGCGACACCGCTGTGGTAAGTGCGGAAACGGAGGCTTCGGTATATTTGTCGGAATCGATGGCTTCGGCTTTGGCGATCAGCGCGTTGAGCGCGCTCAGATCGTCTTTTAACGCCGCCAGATCGAGGACGTGATCGACACGGACTTTGGATGCATCGATCTGCTCCTGCGTGGCGCTTTCATCTTTTAACAGGACATTGGCTTCGGTTAAGGCTGCATTGAATTCGGCGACGATGTTTTCTTCAAGACCTTCGAGTCCGCCGGCGGTCTGCAGGGCAGCAGCGGTATCAACGGAAGCCTGAAGCTTGCTTCGGTCAGCGGGAACGGCTTCTTCAAGTTCTGCGAACGCGGCAAGGTACTTTTTCTGGAGGACGTTGATGGCCTGACGCGCAGCAGCGCCAAAGTTTCCGTACGTCCTGGCCTGAATTTCTTCAGCCTGACTCTGGTACTCCTGAAGCGCTGGATACGCTTTGTTCCAGGAGTCGGCGGTGTAGTCTTTTTCGTTCAGTGCTTTGGTGCGGGCCACAAGAGAAGGCAGTGTGTTGAGTTCGACGATGACATCGTAATCGGGCATCCATTCTTTCGTATTGTGGTTTCTTGCACGGAATACGACTTCCGTATCGTAAACATACACTTCATAGCCCAGGCCTTTGCCGGTAAAGACAGGAACATCGACAAGGGTTCCCCAGACGGAGTCCATGATTTCCGCTGTGCCAAACGGGTTATGAATATGACCGGTGATGAGAATCGTTTCGGGATGTTTAGCCAGGATGGTTTTCATGGCTTCATCCTGATCGCCGAATCCGTTGTAGTTCATCGAACCGGAGTGGGTATAGTTGAGTGCCTGATGGATCATGATGAAAGCGGGGCGGGAAAGCGACTCGTCTTCGCTCAGTTTTTCATCGAGCCAGTCGAGCTGTTCCTGCGAGAGCCACGCCATATCCTTCGGCGAGTTTTCAGAGTTGAGAACAATGAAGTGATAGCCGTCGATTCATTGATCGTAGTAGAGCTTGTCGTCATTTTCACCCATATATCTGGCGTTGTTTTCCAGATAGCTGGCGGAAATGATCGGGAAATGGGCGTTTACGCCGCTTGGACTGTCTTCCCACTGTGATGACGTCGGTCCGCGCATTTCGTGGTTGCCCATGGCGACCAGAACGCCTTCGGTTTTCTCGCTCAGACCGGCCTCAAGCCGGTCGTAGAAACTCGTCATCTGTTCTGGCATGCCGCTCTGTGTCAGATCCCCGGCCAGAAGGATCGCTTTGGCTTCGGGGTTGATCGTATTCATGTCGGCGAGCGCTTCGGAGAAAGTATTCAGAGACGCTTCACTGGACGTATGAAGGTCGGAGACGACGTGGAAGCTCAGCTTAGCCGGCGTACCTTCCATGAACGTGTCGTATTCCTTTAACAGCGCGTCATAAATGGCCTGCCGATCGGCACCTTCAGCTTTCATGTCTTCGCGCTTTAGCGAGGGACGCTTTCATTGTTTCGATAGCGTCAGGGGTGTAGCGTTCGCCCGCGGTCATCAGATCGATCGGCCGGTCGATGCGCTCCAGCTCCAGATCCATTAAATACGTATTGGCGGATGCGGCAATTTCCTCGGCGCTCAGCGCACGGCGGCTGACACTGAATTCATCGATCCACGCGTCGTCTACCGCCAGGAACTTCGTGCCGTCGGATTTGTTCGAGGCACCGATCAAAAAGTCGGACGAATCGATTGTTCCATGGTGGGCGGCAATCGATTTGGGCGCTTCCGCCTGCTTGCCGTCGATGTAGTACGTCATCGTTTTGGCACGGCCGCGGTCGATCACGGCCGCAATGTGGTGCCAGGTGCCGTCGGTCGGCGTCGTGATGCGGCTTGAATCCGTACGCGAACCGCCCGGTGTCTGGAAGTTGAGCGTGACGCCGTTGACCATATCGCCGATGGTAAAGCCGGGATTCGATCCGGAAACCCATTCCTTGTTGCCGACGATGCAACCTTCGGTCTGAGAATCGGCCGACGCCTTGTACCAGAACTGAACGGTAAAACTGCCGGTTCCAAATTTCAGATCATCCGGCTGACCAAAGTTGATATACTGTTTCGCTTCATCGGTGCGTTCGATCGAGTTGACGAGATGGATGGCTTTTCCAAGTTTTCCTTTGCCGTATTCCGGGGAGCCGACAACGGTTCCGTTGTTTTCGCCGCCGCTTCGTCCTTGGCGCTTTCCTGATCGAAGCTGACGGAAAGCACCGGCTTCGGGGCGGTTTCTTCCGCGGCCAGGACACAGGTCATGTTCGGCGCAGCCTGCAGGACGGACAGACCAAGCGAGGTGCTGAGCGTCAGCACAAACAGACTGTTCATTTTTCTGTAAATCATGCTGAACCTTTCTTAGATTTTCTCTTTAATCCTTATTTTTGTTTGTGCGGCATACGTTTGGCTGCACGCAGGAAGAGGCGAAAAAAAAAGACGCTTCTTCCAGACCGCCCTGTCCGATCGAAGCGGGGGAGATTCGATCAAACGATGGAGCGATCCATTTCTGGCCCGTGCAGTTTCTCTCCTTTCTGCCTGCACTGGTTTGTGCCAGAATTGCTGATAACCCTTACATCCTTAATTTTATAGAAGGAGCGATTTTTGAATCCAAGCGTATTGTTCAGGGGTCAGAATTTCAGTCCGGTTTGTACGAAATCTTTTGAATTGACGAAATCGGATACAAAAAAACGGCTTTTCAGGTGAGAAATGCCGATTGATGAAAAATTTCAGTGAAATGCGCAATATGACCAGACCAGCGGAAAGGCCTCAAAAAGTCAGAGCAGGCCTGTTCGCGATACAGAGCCTTCATCCGCCCGATCAGAAATTCACCCCTTTAAAAAGGATACGGTTCTTTCCTGCCAGAATGAGACTGCGTCCTGAACCGGAAGCTTTAGGGAATGCCGTAAGAAAGGGTTTAGAGTGTTCAGAAAGCCTCTGCATCGTCTGTACTTTTCAAAACGGATTGCCCGCATATGCACCCGCTAAGATTTAGCGGCGTCAGGACTGATAAATACAGCTTTATTTTGAAATTTGTTACAATGATTGAGGCTTGTGAAATGGAAGAATGGTTGTCATGAACACGACCGCTTCTGTATAATTTTCAGGCTCGGAGGCAGTATGAACCGAAAGGACAGCACATTGGAATTGAATCCCCGTCTTGCGGATTCCGTAAATGATCCCGCAAGTGACAATAAACAGAACCCGGACGATATGGCCAGCGTTCTCAGGCTGATCCATGGATCCGAATCGGATCAGGAAAAAGCCGTTTCGCTTCTTTGTACGATGGATCTGAATGCCTGTCATGACGCATGTCAGCAGCTGCTTTCGAGTCCAGTGCTTCTGCAGGAATTTAAAGGCGAACTGATTCTGGCTTTGATCCGACAGAAAACAGATTCTCTGTTTACAATGGAAAAAGACAACGTCAGTTATCGGTTTAACCCATCCCTTTTAAATGACCCCGATAAAACGTCGATCATTTTGCAGACCAGAGACTGGCTGGAAACGATGCTGGAAGGAAATCGAACGTTCGGCGCCCGATTTGCTTATCAGCTTCTGGACCAGGAAATCCTGGAAATGCTCCCCAATGATTTTGAGGGCTATGATCCAAAGCGTCTGGCCGGATCCATTATCCGGCTTGTCTGCAGGGAGATGAACGACGAGGCCGGTCTGGAAGCGATGGAAAAGAAGTATTATCCCGACGGTCTCAAGCCGTACCCGCTGCGTATAGAAACGAGAGGAAAATTTTGAGTATGAAGACAAATTCCGTAAAAAACGATAACAATACCGTTACCGTTACCGCCACATTTGACCAGGCTGAGTGGCAGAAAGAATGCAAAGCCGCTCTGAAAAACCTGGCCGGCCGTGCCCAGATCAAAGGCTTCCGTAATGGACGCGTACCAGCTGCCATGATCAAAAAAGTCTATGGCGAAGCTGCCATCGAAGAAACAGCAGCAGAGAAAATGAGCCGTCAGCATCTCGATGCGATCATTGAAGAAGCCGACGTAGAACCAATCGACCGCATTTCCTTTGACGGTTTCGAAGTGAACGATGAAGGCGTTGCGCTCACCTTTACCGTACCTGTAGCTCCAGAAGCCAAACTCGGTCAGTGGAAAAACCTCGGCATTAAAAAGGACGAAGTGACCGTTACCGACGAAGACGTAGAAAACGCCATTAAGGACCGTCAGAAAAAAGCCGCAGAAAGCGAACTCGTTGAAGACGGTGCCATTGAAGAAGGCGACGATGTTGCCGTAACCGTTAAAGACGGCGACTCCGAAGTGAAAAAACAGCTCGTCATCGGTGCCGGCGCAGACAAAACCGTTGAAGACGCTCTGCTTGGCATGAAGACCGGTGAAGAAAAAGACGTAGAAAACACCGATGCAGAAGGAAACGTAACGACGCTCCACCTGACTGTCGGCGACGTATTCCGCGACAAGCTTCCGTTGGTGAACGATGAATTCGCCAAAGCGCAGGAAGATCTGGACAAGCCGGAAACCGTTGACGCGATGAAAGAAACTCTGCGCACACGCATGCAGGAAGCACGTGAAAACGCAGCGGAAGAAAAATTCATCGGCGAACTGCTCAAAGCCGTTGGCGAAAAAGCCGATGTAGAAATTCCGGAATCCATGATCCGCAATGAAACCAACTACCAGATCAACCGTCTGGCCAGCCAGTTCGGCAATATGGACAACTTCATGAACTTCCTCTCGCAGGCAGGCATTGAACCGTCCGCTCTTGCCGGCCAGTTCTACGAAGAGTCCAGAATGCGCGTTCTGAACACGCTCGTTCTTGACGCGATCGCCCGTGAAGCCGGTCTGGAAGTAACCGATGAGGAAGTTGATGCCGAAATCGAAGACTTCGCAAAAGCCAACAACGCGAAGGTGGAAGACATCCTCAAAAACGTAAACCGTGAAGAAGTAAAACATTCTCTTCTGCACGACAAGGCAGTTGAAGCTCTCGAAGCCGCACAGGGCGAAGAAGCAGCAGCTGAATAACAGGCATTTATTTAAGATAAAAAAAGACGCTTGTGCGTCTTTTTTGCCCATATATGGGCCGTAACAGACAGGAGGTATACTTGAATGAATTCCAAGACATATCCCATTATCTGCACTCGCGGCGTAGTTGTATTCCCTGGCCAGGAAATCGTCATTGACGTCGGCCGGGAATCCAGCATCCGCGCGATTGATAACGCACAGGGAAACTACAGCGGCCAGATCTGCATGTTCTCACAGATCAAGAATGATATTGACGCTCCCACCGAAGACGATATCCACAAAGTGGGTACCCTCTGCTGGATCCGTCATGCTCGTCGTTTCGACCGTTTCGTCCGCGTGAAATTTCAGGGTATTGAACGGGTAAAGCTTGAAAGCTTTGAAGAAGGCGCCTTGTCTGATCTTTGCGAAGTCGAAGTTCTCGAATCCGAAAGAGCAGATGAAACGGAAGAAACCGTTCTGATGCGGATGATTAAAGAGTCCCTGGAAGGGATGAAAACAGGCGAAAAGTTCATGTCCAAAGAACTCCTGCTCGACCTTTCCAAAGGAATTACGCCGGAAAATCTGACCAACAAGGCGGCCCAGATTTTCCCGCTTTCCATCGAACGGAAACAGAAGTATCTCGAAACAACCAGCATTAACGCCAGACTGTACATGCTTAAAGAAGACATTGAGCAGGAAAAGTATCTGGCGGAAGTAGAAAAAATGATCAACGAAACCGTCAAGGAACGTATTGATCAGAACCAGAAGGACTTCTTCCTTCGCGAGAAAATCGCGGCGATGCAGGAACAGCTTTCCGACGGACCGTCCATCGGCAAGGAAGGCCAGGAAATCCGCAAGCGCCTGGAAGACAATCCGTATCCGGAAAACATTCGCAAGAAAGTTCTCGAAGAACTCGACCGCTACGAAACGCTGCCGGCAGCCAGCGGCGAGACCGGCATCATCAAGACGTACATTGACTGGCTCATGAATCTGCCCTGGTGGCAGACGACCACGGACAACGAAGACCTCGATCAGGTCGAAGCGGTCCTGGAAGAAGACCATTACGGTCTGGAAAAAGTCAAGGAACGTATTCTGGAGTATCTCGCCGTGAAGCAGAACACCCAGTCTCTGAAAGCGCCGATCCTCTGCCTCGCAGGCCCTCCTGGAGTCGGAAAGACGTCTCTGGCCAAATCGATTGCCCGCGCGCTGGGCCGTCATTTCGTCAAGATGTCCCTTGGCGGCGTGCGCGATGAAGCGGAAATCCGCGGTCATCGCCGTACGTACATCGGTGCGCTTCCTGGCCGTGTCATTGAAGGCATGAAAAAAGCCGAAGTCATCAACCCGGTTTTCCTGATTGATGAAATCGACAAGATGGCTTCCGACTACAAAGGCGACCCGTCTTCGGCCATGCTGGAAGTACTGGACCCCGAACAGAACGCGCTGTTCTCCGATCACTACATCGAAGAGCCGTACGACCTGTCCAAAGTTCTCTTTATCGCTACCGCAAACTACCTCGAAAACATCCCGGCCGCTCTGAAAGACCGTCTGGAAATCATTGAGATTTCGTCCTATACCGATGTGGAAAAAATCCAGATCGCCAAGCGTCATCTCGTGCCCAGACAGCTCGAAGAAAACGGTCTGAAACCGGAACAGTTCGAAATCAGCGATGCCATGATCCTCTATCTGATTCGCTACTACACAAGAGAAGCCGGCGTTCGTCAGCTCGAACGTACCCTCGGCTCTCTGGCCCGCAAAGCCGTCCTCGGCATTCTGCGCAAGAAATTCGACAAGGTTGTGATCGACAAGGATCTCATCCACGAATGGCTTGGCAATGAGAAAGTCGACTATGGCAAGCGCGAAGAGGAAGATCAGGTCGGCACCGTTACCGGACTGGCCTACACGTCCTTTGGCGGCGACATCCTTCAGATTGAAGCCAATAAGTTCGAAGGCAAGGGAAACCTGATCCTGACCGGACAGCTTGGCGATGTCATGAAGGAATCCGCGTCCATCGCGCTCGACTACGTGCGTGCCAATGCCGATCGCTACGGCATAGACGGAGAACTGTTCGCCAAAAACGACATTCATCTGCACGTACCGGAAGGCGCCGTACCAAAAGACGGACCTTCGGCTGGCGTAACGATGACGACTGCTCTGACCTCGCTGATGACCGGCATCCCGGTGAAATCCAATCTGGCGATGACCGGTGAAGTGACCCTGCGCGGACACGTTCTGCCGATCGGCGGACTGAAAGAGAAATCCCTGGCCGCCTACCGCAGCGGAATTACCAGCATCCTCATTCCAAAAATGAATGAAAAGGATCTGGAAGACATTCCGGAAGAAGTGCGTAAAGCCGTAACCTTCACGCCGGTAGCTACCGTAGATGAAGTTCTCGCCAACGCGCTCACCAAACCGCTCAAGGCGAAAAAGAAAACGCGTACCCGAAAAGCCAAGACGAATCCAGAAACCGCAGCACTTCCTGCTGCAGCTGCAGGACAGCCTGCAGTTCAGGCAGGTGACGTAGCTTGAAACAGCTGAACAGCTCCTTTCTCGTCTCCGCTTCCGGCAAGGACAACTGGCCGGACAGCGATCTGCCGGAAATCGTCGTTGTCGGCCGTTCTAACGTCGGCAAGAGCAGTTTCATTAACGCGCTTACTGGTCGCAAGAAGCTGGCGTACGTCGGTTCCACCCCCGGCAAAACTCAGCTGATCAACTTCTTTGATATTGACGGACAGTGGGCGCTGGTCGATGTCCCAGGCTATGGCTATGCGAAGCTCTCACAGGCCCAGCTGCGCCAGATGGGCAGGATGATGGACGATTACTTCGGAGAACGCAAACAGATCGCCGGCGTTGTCTGCCTGGTCGATGCCCGTCATGCGCCTAGCGCAGACGATCTGGACATGATCGACTACTTTAAGCAGACCGGCCGCAGGATCATTATCGGGGCTACCAAAATCGATAAGGTCCCTAAGACAAAACGACAGGCCGCTCTGAAAGTCATCTCGCGCGATCTGCAGATTCCGATGAAATCCATCTATCCGATCTCTTCGGTAGAAAAGAGCGGATTTGACGAGATTTATCAGGCGATCCTCGGCCTGCTTGGCCAGAAGGCAGAAGTAGCCGGCGAAAACGCCTAGCTTTCCAATCCATGAAACAAGCGAACCGCACGGGAAAATGAAATTCCCTATGCGGTTTTTTTGTGCAGCAAACGATTAGGAACGTTACTTTTTTATAACACGTTTATTGAAGAAAATAATCCATCCTGTTCCGACTGCCTTTTTCTTCTATACTCATAAATGCAGGGGAAAGCGCTTACATTTGCGTGAACATCCAGGACGGTCATCGGTGCAATCCTTGAGATATCTTCCTTATCTCAAGCAAAAAACAATCCTGAAAATATGAATGGATAAACACATGGCTTCAACAGGTATCGAATCAGGCTGTCCTTATTTCTGACGAACCAGAAAAGGAGGAAAGAAAATGAAACTGAAAATCATAACCCCAGACAACGGAAATTTTCAAACACGACCCAAGGTGCTTCTTATCTCTTCCGAATCCGAACAGATCGACCAGCGGATTGTTCAAAGCGTATTTTCAAGAGTTTACTGCTCGATTCTGATGCTCGACGGAAACATCGAGGAAATGACTGAGACTGACATGGAACAGCTTGAAAACGTATTTCTGGCTGTCGTACCCGTTACCGCATCGCTGCTCCAGAAGCAGTCCTTCCTGAAAGACAATTTATTGCCTTTTCTTGACCGAAATAAGCTTCCTGCACTTCCCATATTAAGCGATTCGAGCCTTATTGACGACTATGCGGAAGTGTTTGGAGATCTTCAGTTTATTGAGCTGGAACCCGATCTGCTCAAGGGAAAGACGCTGGAAGGGAAAATGGAGGAATATCTGGATAAGATGTTTGTCAGTCTGGATGTTATTGAAAAGATCCAGTCTTCCTTCCGGCTTCATCTTTTTATAAGCTACCGGAAAAAAGACTGGCAGTACGCACAGAACCTCATGGGATACCTTCAGTCTCTGGAAACGTCATGGGATGTCGCGTTATGGTATGACGATTATCTGATCCCTGGTGAAGATTTTAATCAGGTGATCAAAGAGAATCTGGAAAAGAGTGAAGTTTTCACACTGCTGGTAACCCCGGCACTGGAAGAAGAAAACTATATCAGTAAACAGGAATACCCTTTGGCTCTGGATGCGAAAAAAACGATAATTCCAATCGAAATGGAATCAGCGGATTCAGAAAAGCTCGCCCGTCTCTATAAAGATCTTCCGGAAATTCGTTCGGTGAGTGACCCCGTTTTACGCAAACGACTGAACCGGCTTCTCCAGTCCGATACTTCATTCGATGGCAGCGATCCCTCAAAGCTTTATTATCTCGGGCTGGCACTTCTCAAAGGAATCAATAAAAAAAGAAACGGTGAAAAGGCAGAAATGCTGATCGGACAGGCTGCCGAAAAAGGCTATATTGAAGCGTTCAGAAAATTGTCGGAAATGTATTTCTCTGGCGATGGAGTCCGCCGAAATTATCGGACCGCTTTAACGTACGCTAAACGATACCTTTTCAGGTGTGCTGAACAGTTTGCGAACAGGAGGGACCAGGAGCATGCCCTGCAGCTTTACCTTGCGCTAAAGGGATACCTTCAGGATCTGATCCATCTTGGGCTGTACAAAGAAGCGGAGAAGGAAGTAAACGACTCCCTGCTTCCGATTATGCAGGCGTTAAAAGAGAGCCAGTTTGATGTATATCCTTTAACCGTTCTTCTGTTTTCCACTCTCGGCCAGGTCAAAGAAGCGCAGGGAAAATATGAAGAAGCATTACGCGCTTACCGCTCTCTTACCAATATTCTGGCAGATCGCCTCGAAGAGAGTGTCGAACTGCTGGATGTCTACTGGAAAGCCTGGTACGACAGGATCTCCATCCTGCAAAAGCAGAATCATCTCAGTGAAGCCAGAAGAACTTTGAATGCATTCAAAAAGACGCTGAACGACAGCTCTGGCGCGGATGTATACAGTACTCGATTGAAATGGGAAGCGTACTTAACGGGTCTTGAAGCGACATTGCTGTGTGAAGAAAAGGATATGGATGGGGTTTCCAATCTGCTGAAGAAAATTGAGGACATGATCCAAAACAGCACCACTGGATACGCCTTCTGCAAAGAATACTTAGAAAAAACAGATTTGATGCTGAAGGCCTGGCTGTCCAGGGAACAGGAAGACTATGTGCAGTCGGCTCGAACCTTACGACAGCTGGAAAAAATTCTGCTTGACAAAGGCGCTTACCTTTCGCCGTCCGATCAAAGCAGTCTGGCTCATATATACAGGCTGATGGGCGAGAATTATATGCGCCTGAACAAACCGGCCTGTGCGCGCTCTTATTTTGAAAAAGCCATAAAAAGAATCTCTGACATTCAAAACAGGACGCGAGATGACAATCTGGAAATGATTCTTTGTTTATACGGGCTTGGAGAAAGCCATTCTCTTACCGATTCAGAAAAACAGGCCAAAAGCTGTTATCAGATGGCCCTGCTGAAAATGCAGGACTGCACGGTAGAGAAGAACCAGCTGAACAAAGACAAAATAGATTCGGAAAAAGTTTCCATGCGCTTTCCAGAAGCGGCAGCTTCGATTCGAAAAGCGGGTCTGTTCTTTGAACGTCAAAGGGATCCAGAACGGGCGATTCAGTTTTATAGAGAGGCTTTGAATCAGCTGAATGCCTTTCCTGCAAATTCCGATCATCCCGATTCTCTGGAAAATGTACTGGAGAGCGATATGGGACGCATCTTTTATGGCTCAGGAGACCTTGAAACGGCGCTGGGCCATTTCGAAAAAAGCGTTCAGTCCGCACGGAAAGACTACGACTTGCGACGCGATGATCTTTCGCTTCAGAATCTGTTCACAGCCTTGAGCAACGCAGCCCTATGCGCTCTGCAATCGGGCGATCACATAAGAGCTTTGAAGCATTTTGTAAGCTGGTGGAAGATTCGGTCCGTCTTGTCTGCAGAGGACTGTGCCAGTTGCGATACCCTTTTGCAGGACGAGATGATTTTGAAAAATATTGCGGATCTGTATCCTCAGCAGGAGGATGAAGAAAGCGAAGCTGTATACCGCAGGATTCTTTTAAAACGGCTCCAGAAGCTTTATAAACTGGATCCGGATCCCGATACACGCACTCGACTGGAAAATTGCGCCATACGAATCATAACCATCTGTCAGCACCAGAATATTGCGCAGGCGGAGCCTGAACTTGAATTTCTGATTCCTAGGATTGAAGAGGATCTGGAAGAGGAGAACTCTACGGAACTCACGCTTTTCCTTGCCATTCTGAAATATCAGTATGGACAGGTTTTATATATTCAGGACAGGGATTCTGAAGCGCTTCGAGTTTTATATGAGGCCAGTGCGCTGTTTGAAAAAACTTCGGACACAGCGGAATATGAGGACTATCGTTTCCGTCATTATTCTCTTCTTGTACTGGCCGGAAGAAGCTGCATGAATCTGAAGGATTATGAGCAGGCAAAAAATGTTCTGCTGGAAGATTCCGCTCTGGTAGAAAAGGATATCTTTCGTTTTTATGGACGCAGCCCGGAAAACGACGAATACACCTGGGAAAACTGCTGCATCGTGAATGGATATCTTGCGAAGGCTCTGATTCCGTTAGAAGCGTATGATCTGCTCTGTTCGAAAACACAGAGATTAATCGATCTGTTCTGCCAGATCGGAAATCTGGAGAATGAAAATGATTTTTCAGAAGTCCTTGGTTTCGTCGATACGATCGTTGATCATCTCGAATCCGCACCGCTGGAATACCAGCTCAGAGTTTCCGGGATCGGTATTGAACTGATCCTTGGAAAACTCAGGAAAGCATGGAACTCGGATGTGTTTAAAAAACTCAAACAGAGGCTTTCCTTCCCATTCAGAAAAGCAAAAGCAGCGGCATGGAAATCGGGATTGTTTGCGGTTTATCAAGAACAGATGGAGATTTTCGACAGTCTTTACGAAAGGTATGGTCTCCCTGTAATTCAGGCAGAACGGGGGAAAGCCGCATATCTGGCTGGCAGCTGTTTTTACGATCTGCACGAATTTGAAATCGCGGTCCAGATTTTCATTGAAGTTCTTGAAGGTTTTCAAAATCTGTATTTGACGGAAAACGGACTTTCAAAACAATATCTGGAAGCCTGGATGAATACGTATGACCGTCTGGGGGATATGTATTCAAGAACCGGGGAATGGCAGAATGCCGAAGCTTCTTATCATCATGCTATTCAACTGGCCAGAAAAAAGCTTCAGTGCGAACATGCGGATGTTTTCGACGAGAGGGATCTAGGGATTACGGAACTTCATTATGGAATCTCGCTGGCTGAACAAAACTATGTTCAGGAAGCGCTTTCGATATTCACCAGACTGCAGCCCAGATTTCAGGCTCTGGCCGAGAGAAAGAAGCAGCGTTTATATTATCGGGATCTGGACAATCTCAATTACTGGCTGTCCCTCATCTGTAAAAAAGCCGGACTGAGGGAGGTTTCAAATACGAAGGATCCAGTTTCGTCTGAGGATCCAAAAGCCTCTGCCTCTAAAAAATAGCGGATCTGGCGAGATGGATCAGGCGATCCCCGGTCTTCTGGGTAGGAAACCAGAAACTGCCGACGCAAACGCCAGACGCTCCATTCCATAAATCCAATAAACCGCACAGGGAAAATAAAAGGCCTTATGCGGTTTTCTTTTGCGGGTTATAAAACGGGAAATTCCGTTTTAGAAAAAATTGGGAACGGCGTATGGGGTGTACATCCAAAATAGCGAAGACGGTGAAAATTCGCATCACGAACCTGCAGAAAACACCCCTGCCGGATGGATGAAGGCGGGGTGCTGTACAAAGGAGACAGAAAGGATACAGATGAAGAGGTACAGATTTAGAAAGGAATGAGGAAGATAGGATCGGATGGGGCGAAATCCGGTCCGTTTATTTCCTCAGGCTCTGTCACTTCAAGGTGCGGGCGAATTATTCACCGAAGTGTTCCAGAAGCATTTTTTCGGCTTTGGCCGACCAGAGTCCGCGGTTGGCTTTGCAGACTTTGTCGAGCTCGTAGAAGAACGGATCCTGCTTGCCGAGGCTGGCCAGATCGTCGATCGCGGTCATCGGCATGTCGATGTGGGTGTAGACGAGCTTTTTGCCGCCAGGTATGTTTGGCAGATCCTTGGTAACGTCTACAGCGGAAGCGAGACCGCCAACGTGGGTGATCATGACCGCGGAATCGATGCGTCCGTCGGCGTTCTTTTCGATGGCTTCTTTCATGTCATCGATGGTACCGCCGGTCGAGCCGATGATTTTGGTACGGGAGTAGTGGCTGTCGTACAGGTTGCAGGTGGCGGAGAACTTCGGATCGGTCGGGCCGGCGAAGAGGTTCATGCAGCCGTCGTAGGCGAGCAGGCGGTTACCCATTTCGCATACAGCCCGGTTCGGAATGTAGACGAAGACATCGTCGTAGCCTTTGCCGCCGGTGATGTCGCGCAGTTCTTTTTCGGCATCTTCCATTTTGGCGGTGTTTACGTAAATGAGTTCAACGCCGTTTCTGGCAGCTTCTTCTTCGCTGATGACTTCTCTGGCACGGTGAATGCGATCATCGCTGATTTCCGTAACCACGATGCGTTTTGGCTTGTTTTCAAAGGTCAGGCCATAGGAGATGGCGCCAAGACCCATCGGGCCGCATCCGCCAAGGATCAGGATATCGCCGCCTTCTTTCGTACCCATTACGTGCTGGTACGTGCCAGGAATCGTGTGGTAGTTGGTGTGATAGCCGCCGATGCAGCAGGAAACGGGTTCGGCTACTGAACTGGCGAAGTAGGCGTCGCCATCGTACGTCCAGAGGCATCCGGATTCAATGATGTGGTTGGGGAAAATGCAGTATTCGGTGTCGCCGCCGCAGTAACGGTAGGAGTATCCCGGGGATTCCATCTGACCGGGGATGGCCGGCTGCTGCGCGAATTTCTGACCGGGCTTGAACTGGTTCTGCCATTTCTTGCCGACTTTCACGATGTCGCCGGCGAATTCGTGGCCGATGATGATCGGGTTGTCGTATACGTCGTTTGGTACGCGTTTATGTTTCGCACCCTGTTTTACGGTTTTCCAGGTGGACATGCAGATGGAGTCGGATACGACTTTTACCAGGATTTCGTCATCCTGAATTTCCGGCAGTTCAAATTCGTCAAGACGGATGTCGTCTACGCCATACAGGCGGATCGCTTTTGTTTTCATGATTTAGATCTCCTTCCAGGTTACTTCCTGTTTCAGTGTTTCTACGGTTGCTGCATCAGCGGGCTGCGTGCCTTCGGTCATGCAGGCGCCGGTGGACATGGCAACCGCCAGCGTGATGGTGTCTTCCAGATTCATTTCATGCTCCAGGCTGTAAGCCAGGGCAGCGACCATCGCGTCTCCAGCGCCGACGGCGGACTGGAACGGGATTTTCAGTGCCGGAGCCTGAAGCGCGCGGTCTCTGGTTACGAAGAGGCTTCCTTCAATGCCCATCGAGATAACGACCAGCTTGACGCCTTCGTTTATGAACGTTCTGGCCAGTTCGATCATGGTTTGAGCGTCCATGTCTTCTTCGCGCTTTCCAAAGTACTGGGCGAGTTCGAAGCGGTTGGGCTTGATAATGTCCGGATGGGCCTGAATCCCTTCCTTAAAGAGTCCGCCGTCCGCGTCGAGAATGACCTGCAGGCCGCTTGCGTGCGCTTTTTCGGTCAGCGTGCGGTAAATGTCTTTGGGAACGCCCGGTCCGGTGTTGCCGCAAAGAACGAGAATGCCCTCGCGATCCGAAAGCTGATCGATCAGCTTGTCGAGATCGTCTTTGGTGCACATCGGTCCGGCTTCGTTGAGCTCAGTCAGGTTCATTTGGGCGTCGAGCACTTTCAGATTGGTTCGTGTGCTGCCTTCGATCTGGACGAAGACGTGATCGATGCCGAGATCGTCGAGACGGTCTTCAATGAACTTGCCGGCCGATCCGGCCAGAAAGCCGGTGGCAATGCTGTCCTGGCCGATCGCCTTGAGCGTCTTGGAGACATTGATGCCTTTTCCGCCTGCGTCCTGACGGACGTTCTCAAGGCGGTTGAGGCCGCCGGCGATCAGCTGCGGAACCTGTGCGGTTTTATCGATCGCCGGATTGAAGGTAACGGTGGTAATCATGCAGCCTCCATGGTCATGATCCTGTGGATCAGATCGGGATCGCCCGCAACGACTTTTTCAACCATCTCCATGTCGCCTAAGCGCTCGGCGATGTTCTGCAGGATAGTGATGTGCTCATCGGTTGTGGCGGCGATGCCGATGACGATGCGGGCCCGGCTGCCGGCCCATTCCACACCGTCGGGATACACCTGGATGGCCAGACCGGTTTTCTTCACGCAGTCTTTTACTTCGTATTCGCCGTGCGGAATAGCGATGTCGTTGCCAATGTAGGTGGTCAGAGAATGATCGCGGTTGAGCATGCCCTGAATGTAGCCTTCGGAAATGTAGCCGGCATCGAGCAGCATCTGGCCGACGGAGACGATGGCTTCATCGCTGGTTGCGGCTTTGCATCCGGTGCGGATGTTTTCCTTACTGAGGATTTCGTTTTTGGGTTCTTCGGCTTTTTTTTTCTTAAAAAACAGTGCCATGAGAGGGCTCCTTTCTGATTCCTGTGCGGAATGTTCGATGGATCGGTACGATCCGACAGTCTGGCTGCTGGAAAATTCAAAATATTGAGGCGTATAAAGCGGGAAAGCTTTATGCAGGACCGGCTTTTCTTAAAAGCCGATTCGGCTCTGAATGCGGTGGAGATAGCCGCTGAGAATGCGGTTGAGCGCTTCGTGCCGCTTGGAATCGGGTCCGCTTTTGAGCGTGTTTCGAAACGCGGGATCAAGAGCGAGCGCAACGTTGAGTTCGCTGAGCGCTTCCTGCATCGCCTTGGTGTGCTGTTCGGGAAGAATGGTGACCAGAATGACTTGCAGGCCGTTATGGAAGGTACCGTCATCTGGAACAAGCACGGCGACCTGGGGCTTGTCGGTGCCCTGGCTTCGGGTATGGAAGAGTCCAAATCCTTCGTCGGGATCGACGACGGGTCCGAGCTGTTCGCGGGTGAGAAGATCGCGCTCAAGGCGCTCAGAATCGCCTTCGAAAACCGAAGCGGCTTCGTGAATCAGTTCGTCGGCGGTTTTCCGATCGGAATGGATGATTGGTATCCGGTTGAGCAGCGGACGAATGGCCTGAATGGCTTCTTCTAGTTCCAGCAGATCCTGATCCATACCGGCCTGGGCGCTTTCAAGCGGCGCTGGTGTGGTCTGCATGAGGGCCAGCTGTTCCTGAATCTTTTTCAGGTCGCTCACCGGCAGCATCGGCGAAACCTGAATGAACGGCGCCGGAAGTGTGCCGGGATAAAACGTAGTAATGAAGAGCTCGAGATCTGCGCGTTTTCTGGCCTGGGCCAGCGAGAGGTTTTCGAGATCCATCTGGCTGGAGAACGCCTTATCCAGACGGGCACGAAGCAGGGCGGAAACGCCGATGCCGCTGGCACAGACGACAGCTGCGTGAATCTTTCGCCGGTACTGATAGCCGCTTCGCTCGAAGCAGGCGCCGACGTGCATCGTCAGAAAACCGATTTCCTCATCCGAGAGGGGAAGGGAAAGCGTGCGTTCGATCGACGCTGCCGCGTTTCGTGTCTTTTCAAAGAGGGCTTCGTACTGCTCCTTTAATGAAGAGAGCAGCGGGTTGTAAATGGGAAGGCCTTTTTTCAGGCGGATGACCGTCGGTTCGAGGTGGGAAAGCAGGCCCTGAATGAACTGCGGGTCGGTACTGAGCAGCGCGGCGTCGCCCGGCGGGAAGCTTTCCACAAACTGTCTGGCCAGTTCGAGAATTTCGTTCTGGTCGTGGTCAAGCGTACCGGTGGCGGCGTTGACCTTGGCTCCGCGCAGATGAAGCGCGATGGCATCGATTTCGGATTCCGGAAAGGTCAGTTCAAATTCGTCTTCCAGCAAGGAAGTGATTTTTCTGGCTTCCTGCCGGCTTTCTTCCAGATCCGGCAAGCCTTCGATGCGCTCGCTGGCCGGTTCGCCGGCCTGGATGCGCTCGAGAGCGATGACGAGATGAATGACCAGTCCGATATAGGAGTTCTGTTCGTAGCGGCTTAATCCAAGTTCTTCGCGCCGCTCGGAAAACAGGTCGAGAATCCGTTTGAGGATGTCCTGATTGAGCAGGGAGAAGATGGCACTTCCGTTGAAAATCTGTTCGAGGACGGTATCGGGATCGAGATAGTCCACGGTTTTGTATTCGACGCCGTCACGGACCAGTTCGGCCATGGCGCGTCGTCTGGCGTCTTCGCTGCCTTCAATGGTTCCGTCTTTGGAAAGCCGGAGATCCCAGGCGTCCAGACGGGGCTGCAGGTCTTCAAGATCGTGCGAGATCGTCGCTTCCGAAACCTGAAACCGGGCGGCATAGACAATGAGCTTTTCTTTTTCTTCGGCCCGCAGCAGTTCATACAGAAGCATGTCCTGCCGTTCGTCTTTATCGAGTGCGCCAGGCGCCTGTCTTGTGTCGAGGGCTCTGGCGAGTTTTTCTCTGTCCCCGTTGAGCGAGAGGCCGGGCCGTCGGGAAAGGGACAGGCCGTATTGTTCGAGAATCAGCCGGATCGATTCGAGTTCGCGAAACAGCGTTCGTCGACTCACCCTGACTTTGGCAGCCAGCTGCTCAGTGCTGATGGTCTGTCCGTCTTCAAGGTCCAGAAGCGTCCGGAAGATTCGAATCTGTCGTTGAGTAAGGTTCATAAGCGTGGCGTGTTTTTAAAGGGACGTTTCCTTTGTGAAGTTCAGAGAGGAAACCATGCAGGTGAAACGAGGGAAAACGAGGAGGGATCCAGGGCGATGGATCCCTGTGGAAATGAGAGATTAGAAAGGGTCAGGTATTTAGCCGGCGATTTCTTCGACGATGGCGTCGTATTCGCTGCCGCCCATGAAATTGGTGATTGGACGGATCGTCGCGTTCGGACACTGCTGTCTGGCGCGGTCGGCAAGGGACTCATGCGTTACAACAAAGGCGGTATCGCTGGCGAGATCGTTGATGGCGCAATGGGTAACGAGAATGTTCAGGCCGGCGGCTTTCAGCTTTTTGGCAAGTGCCGCGGCGCCCATGGCGGAGGAGCCCATGCCCGCATCGCAGGCAAAGACGATTTTTTCCAGTGCACCAGGCGCTTTAGAAGGTTTGGCTTGAGCTGGGCTGGAAGTGTTCGAGAGCAGATCGGAAACGATGGCATCGTATTCAGCACCGCCCATGAAATTGTTTACCGGATAGATTTTTGCGTTTGGACATTTGGTGCGGACGCGATCGACCAGGCTGGCCTGGGTAACGATGGCTTCCATATCGTAGGGAAGATCGTTAATGGCGTAATGCGGAACCGTACAGTCTGCGCCGGCGGCTTTCAGCTTTTTCGTCAGTGCTGCAGCGCCCATGGCGGAAGAACCCATGCCGGCATCGCAGGCGAAGGCAAGTTTCGGCAGTTTCACGTCGGCCTGAATCAGGACTGGAGCAGCCGCTGGAACGGCCTGGCCTTTGGATGCGGATTTGGAAGAAGCGACTTTTTGTTTTGCGGCTTCCATGTCTTCGTCTTTGCCGAATACTTTGAGCAGAACGCAGTTCAGACCGAAGGAAACGGCGAAGGCAATCGCGATGGAAAGAATGACGCCGAGATAGCTGTCACGGGCGGTCATGCCGAGGATGGCAATGATGGATCCAGGAGAAGCTGCGGAAACCAGACCGGAATTAAAGATCGAGTTGGTGATGACGCCGGCCATGCCGCCGCCGATCAGACCGACGATGGTGATCGGATTCATCAGAACGTACGGGAAATAAATTTCGTGAATACCGCCGAAGAATTCGATAATCATGGCACCTGGAGCGGATTCTTTCGCATTGCCCTTGCCAAAGAACCAGTAGGCGAGCAGAAGGCCTAAGCCGGGACCTGGATTGGATTCAATCAGGAAGAAGATGGATTTGCCGGTTTCGGCAACCTGATTCATCCCCATCGGGGTGAATACGCCGTGGTTAATCGCATTGTTAAGGAAGAGAACTTTTGCCGGTTCAACGATCAGGCTCGTCAGCCAGAGCATGCCGTGATGAACGAGGAAGGCAACGCCGGTTTCAAGAGCGGAAGTAAGAACTTCGCAAAGCGGACCGATGGCGAGGCAGCCAAGGATCGCGAGGATGGCACCGAGGATGCCGGCGGAGAAGTTTGTGAATAACATTTCGAAGCCCTGCGGTGTGCGCGGGGTGATGAACTCATCCACTTTCTTCATGCACCAGCCGCCGAGCGGGCCGACCGCCATGGCGCCGATGAACATCGGGGTTTCTACGCCGGCGGCTACGCCGATGGCTGCGCAGGCGCCGATGATGCCGCCGCGTTCGCCGTAAATCATTTCGCCGCCGGAGTAGGCGATGAGTACGGGCAGCAGGAAGCGCTGCATAGGGGAAACAATTTGATTCAGTGTCTCATTTGGATACCAGCCTGTAGGGATGAAGAGTGCCGTGATAATACCCCAGGCAATGAAGATGGAAATGTTCGGCATGACCATTCCGGAAAGGAATCGGCCGAACGTCTGAAGCTTCTGTTTCATATCGTTTTGTTCCTTTCTTTGTTGATTCCATCCTACGTGGTTTATTTTTGGCCTACAACGGTTTCAAATTGACATTTGGCATTGCGAAAAGTGCCAGAATTTTTAAAAATCGGCACCGCGTTCCATGCCATGACACCGGGCTTGTACGACTGGTCATAAAAAAGTACATACGTCCATCTTCTTTCTTTCACGAAAAAGCAATTTCAGAAATTCTTTGCGGAAAACGGTTTTAAAGCAGATGCGTACAAGCTTTTCTGAGCCAGAACATTTTGTTGAAAAAACGTAAGCGTCAAATAAAAGACGGGTATTTTCTCGACCGCCTCCTTGGGATAATTCCTTTATTCAAGGAGGCTTTTTCATGGAATCAATCATCCCTGCAATCGATCTCGGTATCGATTTCTCCAAAG
>NZ_JAHDSX010000180.1:0-252 GCF_020969955.1 Allobaculum fili
GGTCATTTAATGGTATAATAATGATAGAATTACACTATACAAAAAAGGAGCCGAAAATGTCTGTCCCAGCTGATATCCGGGCCGTCGCCCGTCCCAAAAATACGATTGTTTACGCTTATGGAAAAAAAGATCGATACGCTGTCAAACAGCGAGTCGGCTGTATTCGCAAGAATGGCCATTGTTATCCAGTCGATGGTCCTACTATCGGCCACATCATTAATGGCAAATTCGTACCTCTTGAAGAACCGACTT
>NZ_JAHDSX010000181.1:0-252 GCF_020969955.1 Allobaculum fili
GATGAAGATCTTCGAGGAGCTCGTTGCGGATTGTCTGGTAAGGGTTCGGCACATTCATGTATTAATTTTAACATATTTAGAGCGATAGATAAAGTAAATAGGATGATTTATCTTGATATTCCTTCAAAAAATCATCCTTTTAAATTGGTTTAAACATACTTATAAGTTCGTGGCAGAAATGCCGGCTGGGGAACAATCGACAGACCGGAAAGCAGAGAAGCCAGCTGCGAACAGTCAATTCGCATGAAGTCG
>NZ_JAHDSX010000182.1:0-252 GCF_020969955.1 Allobaculum fili
GCCTGTCAGCACTGACCAGTCCGACTTCATGCGAATTGACTGTTCGCAGCTGGCTTCTCTGCTTTCCGGTCTGTCGATTGTTCCCCAGCCGGCATTTCTGCCACGAACTTATAAGTATGTTTAAACCCAATGTCATTAAGTTAAGGAGGGATAAAAATCGTATACCCTGTTCATGAGCGTTGTTATTTCTTATATTTTGCGTCTCAGGCATGACGAAAAGGATGATTTTCTACCTGTTGAAAAAATCATCCT
>NZ_JAHDSX010000183.1:0-250 GCF_020969955.1 Allobaculum fili
GTCCAAAAAAGCGAAAATCGGATTTGAAAACTGGGCCACCTGACTTGTATCGTACTCCGTAATGGAGGACTAGAAAGTGCATACTCAGATGACAGTTTTCAAATACATCGATTTACGAACACAAGGAGTCTCATCCAGAAAAGCCGCTGCGCTGTGCTCGATCTCGAGAACCACTGGTGAGAAGTATTACAGGAAGTACAAGGAAAAGAGAGAGTCTCTGGAAGCTGATCCAACCCACGAAAACAGCCGA
>NZ_JAHDSX010000184.1:0-248 GCF_020969955.1 Allobaculum fili
TCGTTTCTTCCTATGAATTTCGAGACGACGTTTCTCATATTGTCGTAAACGCCCTCTCTGAAGATTCCGCCGACTTCATTGAAGAAGCGGATCATCGATTCAAAGAAGACCTGACTTTTCTGGTTTTCGTACAGGCAGGCAGCTCGATAGCCTGACCATGGCGAAGTCATAACGGCCAGATAGAACGTCTTTCTCTGACCATTAATCATCAGCTTCACTTCGCCAAAATCGTATTCAAACCGGTCACC
>NZ_JAHDSX010000185.1:0-248 GCF_020969955.1 Allobaculum fili
AGCTACCTGTTCATGTTCGTAATAAACTTTGATTGTTTCTGTGTAGGTTTTAACTCTTACTTTTTTACCAATCAGATTATCGGGAACGGAATACTGATTATTGTCAACGCTGATTAAAGAGTATTTACTATCCGCTCAGCGATCTGAGCCGCTTCATAGTCAGGAAGGAGCGGCTTCAGAAACGGCTGTTCTTCTTTCCGCTTCGTATCTTTATTCAGTTCATCCAGACGATCCTTGAGCCACATTCT
>NZ_JAHDSX010000186.1:0-246 GCF_020969955.1 Allobaculum fili
GAGAACCAGATGGCTGTCTATAAGTTTTTCCCTTACAAGAAACAGGAGTTCGTAATCGCCCTCCTTGGCGGTTCTTTTCGTCATGCCCTTATGACAGACGGGCTTTATGCATATGCCAGCTACTATGGCCCCTGCAGAAAGCTCAACTGTATGGCCCATGCGAGAAGAAAGATCTTCGAAGCCATCAAAGTCCGGTCAGACTTCGCGCAGTATCAGGCAGACGTCCTGAAGTGGGAAAAGACCACA
>NZ_JAHDSX010000187.1:0-245 GCF_020969955.1 Allobaculum fili
GGTCTCCAGATTCTGCTCACAGCCCTGTCTCTGTTCGGGAAGCTCTACCACATCGAATCCCACGTTGCTTCTTACTCGCACGAGGCGAGAACCGAAGTTCGGCAGGAACTTTCAAAGCCCTGCTTTGAAAGACTCACAAGAGTCATGATGGAGATTCAGAGTGGATTCGAGGAAAGAAGCACCGCCTACAGAGCAGCCAAGTACTTCATGGATCGAGCGAACTCGTTGGGAAGGTACCTGGAAGA
>NZ_JAHDSX010000188.1:0-242 GCF_020969955.1 Allobaculum fili
TTTTGATCAGTTCCCACTCATTATCATTTTTTATTCTTTTGCCTCTTTGCAGGATGTGCATGATTTTTTTATAGCTCATGTCCTCAAGGAGGCCTTTTTCGTCGAACAGGTTCAGAAGTCTGAACGTGATGACGGTCGACAGAAAATCAATGAATTCGCTGCCGATCACTGAGTAGTCATCATGGACTCTGGTTACATCAAAGCCGAGGGCGTTCTTGTAGTACCGCATAACGATCTCGATT
>NZ_JAHDSX010000189.1:0-234 GCF_020969955.1 Allobaculum fili
GTGTTCCATCGATCAGAAGATGATCATCAATCCCAACTTTAGCTGCCCGGTTTTTCATGAACTTCAGAATTCGGTTACACGTTTTTCCAAGATCTTTTTGAAATATGCTGATCGTATTCTTGCTCATCGCGGTTTCTGGCATCAGCTCCGTCAGAAACGACTCATCGTAACTCTCTTTGAGTTCGCAGTCTTTGATATGCGGATAGCAGACGCGAAGAATGGCCATGCACAGAA
>NZ_JAHDSX010000019.1:0-43739 GCF_020969955.1 Allobaculum fili
TCAATAGATTTTTAGAAAAAAGTGAAAAAACTCGAATCATTCGAGATTTGACTTGAAGAGTAGAAAAAAGACCACATCACTGCTTAACGCTGATGTGGTCTGAGAAATCTTAACTTAATGACATTGGGAAAATTATTATGAAAAAGATTTTAACGACTCTTCTGTCTCTCACAATGATGCTGGTCCTTGCTGCATGCTCCGGCGGAAACAACGGCGGAAGTGCAGCGAAAACGACAGCGGTTTCCGGCGACAAGGTAACGGCAGAACTTCCTTCCGGCTGGAGCCTGGTGACCGGCACCGACATGAACGGGAATGACATGGCGGACTTCATCTGCCATGCCGAGGAATTTGAATATGGCGATCCCTATCTGCAGGTAGAAGAGTATACGAAGGATCTGGACAGTGCGAAGGAGCTTCTGGAATCCGGCGATCCCTATGGAACCTACGATGGAGAAAAAGAGCTGACGAACGGCACCTGGTATGTGGCCGAAAATGCAGCCAGCGCACAGATTGGCGAAAAAGTGTTTATTGTAAAAGGCTACGAGTGTGATTTTGGAAGTGATGAAGTACAGAGTATTCTCGGCACTCTCCAGTGGACGAAATAAATCATATTGCATTATATTTGCCGTTCACAGGCACATGAAAACATCTATGAACAGGGCTCTGCTTTAATGCGGCAGCCCTGTTTTTATTCAGATCCGTCTGGGTATATTCCTTTCGGTCGTACTGCAAAGCAGCTGTGCTGTGCCGATATGGAGAAATGACACATGAACCTTTTACAGGAATAGAAATGCGCATGCTGCGGCGGAGCCATCGAGTTTGACAGCACTGCGCAAAAGATGACTTGTCTGTATTGTCGCCCCGAGTCTGTCCTGGAGACTCTGCAAGGCTATTGAGAGGCTCTGAAAATCGAGCAGCCCGACGATATGCAGTGGGAAACAACGGCGGTCGGTGAGCGGCAGCAGGGAGAATCGGAGAATTTGCGCAGTTCTATGTGCAAGTCCTGCGGCTGGACGATCGTGGGCGAAAAGACCGCCGCCGTGACGGCCTGCCCTTTCTACGGCCAACTTATGGTGATTATGGGTCGTCAGTTAGCAGGTGTGCTGCACCCGGACTAAGTCATTCCTTGTCAGCTGGATAAAAAGACGGTTAAAGCTGCGCTTATGAAGCGTTATGACAGCAAACAGCGTTTTTAAGGATCAGAACCATATTGACGAAGTCAAGGGCATGTATATCTCGTTCTGGCTGCTTGCTGCAGATGCGGAGGCCTATGTGCGCTGTAAACGTTAATTTCCCCAAACAGGTACTCACAGCAAAGCAGTTTCTGGAATAGGAACTAAACGAATGAGAACAAACATCTCCTTTTATGGAGAATTTTTCCGAAGAACCGAGGCACGCATATTTTTGATTTAGCCAAGCTGGGACTGACCAGTCAGGAGCAGCTGAACATCGCCATCTCGCCTGTCAACTCAGATGGATTAAAAAGTCTGCACGGTCATACACCGTACGATTATTTCTGCTTTCTGGAAAAATCTTCTGAAATTCTGGAAAAGCCAGGAATCAAAAAAACAGATCCGGCTTCTGTCCACTTGAAGCCAGATCTGTTAACTCGCTAAACAATAACGAGAGTTAAGAAGGAAAACGAACCCACCTGGATTCACATATTTGGCAGCTGCATTTAGTCCTTCAACTCAAAAATCTTAGCGTGGAAGCAAGGAAAAGGCGAAACGCAGCCCTGGGAAAAGCAAAATCCCCTCAGTTTCCTGGATTAGATAAAGGAAATTGAGAGGGAAAACAGATTTTTGAAAAAGTAAACGAAACGCCCGTTTTTATCCGTTCAATAGCTGCGTTCACTATTTCAATTCACCATCTTTTGAAACACGGCGTATGAAATTCAGCCGATTTTTTTGCAGTTGAGTTCGACAAAATCCCGGGTCAGCGCTTTGGGGCCAGAGACGTGAAAACGAATTACATAGCTGTCCGGCGTACGGCGGATGACTTCCCCGGCACCGATGGTCGGATGACGAATCCATGTACCGACCGCAAAGGACGTTCGGCGCTGATTGGAACGAAGATCGTTTAGAGTCTGCGCGTCTTCCTTGCGTCCAGACTGTTCCTTAATTTCGGTAATATCATTGGCCATCATGATCTTTTTGAAGCCTTCAAAATCTTTCGCTTCGTCCAGCAGGTTGAGCTGGAACAGGGAATGGTAAATCGCGCACGCGCGTGCCTGACAGTTGATCTGCCTGTCGGGGTTGAATTCGATATCGCAGTAGGCGTCGCAGTCTCGTACGGCTGCGGCTTCTTTCGGATTTTCAAGAAGGGTGATCAGATATAGCCAGTTATAAAACAGAAAAACGGGCTCTGTCGGATATTTCTTCTTTTCCAGTTCAAAGAACACCAGCTCGCCGGAATCGCGCAGGCGCGGATCGCGCTTGGCTTCCACGGGGGTTACGCCAAGCAAATCCACATAGGGACCGCCATGGCGAAATGCCTTGGACGCCTGATACACATTTTCCACCGGAAACGCCTTGCGCAAAGAAGGCAGGCGCAGCGTCATGTTAAACGGGGAGAGACGCCGCCCCATTTCTTCGGTCGATTTTGTGCTCACTTCCAGAATCGTTTTGCCAGGATGCTTTTTCTTCCATGTTTCCTGGAGCAGAGCGGAATTTTTCTGCTTCTGTGCGGGAGAAGTCCCGCTGTGCCAGTCAAATTCAACGTCTTCCTGCTGATAGAAAGGGCGTGTCAGTTTTGGAGTATATACAGGTCTAGTTGTCATGGCTTCAGTATAGTTCCCGACAGCGCAAAAGGTTTTGCGCATGAATCAGACAATGCCTCCATGGATGTCTTCATGGATAAGTACCAGAAACCCGGATCGACCAGAAAAGGAAACCGCTCAGAGCAGCAATCGAACCGCTGGATCGGGCGGACAGAAAAAACGATAGATTCAAAAAGCCATGCAAAGGAACGGCTTCGGCTTCCTGCTGCATGGCTTTTCGGTTTAATCGGTTAAAGGGAGTTTACTGATCGTGTTCGCCGGTTTTGTGCTGCAGACGGCGGCAGAAGCGCTCAACTGGACGCGTATACCGGGGAAAGTATCGATCGTTTTCAATGAGATGGCCCAGAGCCTCTTCAATGAGCGGGGCATGGTCGCTCAGGGAATCGAGCGCGTCAAGATGATCGAGCAGCCGCTTTAAAACGTCTTTTCCGGCATGGTCGAGATCGGATTCGTCCAGCGCGCCAAGAAGGTTGAGTTCGGCGGTACAAAGGGAGCTGAGAGCCAATAGATCGTCTCTGTCCTGCTTCCACGCGTTTTCAAAGCCCTGCTCGGCTTTTTCGTATTCGGTTTTCGCGTCTTCTTTCTGTCCGTCTTTTAAGGCGATGGTTCCCAGTTCGTTCTGGATCGAGGCCATCGTAAAGCCGAAAAAGGCGGGATCCTTGAAGGCGCATTTTTCAAATTCATCTAAAGCGCAAAGATACAGTTCCTTTTGCGTCACGTTCGCAAACGGACTGCGATCACGCCATGCTTCGACAGTTTTTGGATCGAAGGAATACGCCGCATAATAGGCGACCCGTCCGAGGTATTCCCGGGAAGAGACCGGAGAATGCAGAAGGAACTCCTTCTGATCGATCCACGCCTGCAAAAACGCAGGGAACGGATTTTCAGGACGGCTTTCCGCCTGATACAGAGCGGACAGGCCTTCGATGTAGTGAATGCGGCTTTTCCAGTAGAGCCGGGCCGGCCATTCGACGCGTTCGGAAATTTCGATGGCTTGGTCGAGGAGCGCGTCAACGAGCGTATCGCGAAGGGAAACGGCTGTATGGCTAGAAGCATGGTCAGAGGTGCGTTCCGTTTTGCGGTCTTTTTTATTGAGCAGCGGATGATGAGCGAGCTGCTGAATGCTGTCGTCCATTTCTTCCTGCTGGATCAGACAGTTGGCAAAGGAAAGCAGAATTTCCAGATGGCAGGCCGAAAGATCGACAATGTGCTCATCCTTGAGGCGATCGAGCTGATCCATGGCGTCCAGGTAAATGCGGTTGGCGTTTTCAAAATCTTCGGCGCCTTCATAGACGTCCGCCAGATTGTTCAGAATCAGAGCCTTGCGCAAAGGGCGCCAGTTTTCTGGAGTGCTGTCGGTACACTCCAGCGCTTTCTGGTAGGCGGCAATGGCTTCTGGATAGGAATACAGAACCGAAAGCAGATCGGCCTGCAGCGTCCACGCCTCGCAAAGCGCATTTTGCAGGGAGGATATGTATTTTGCCCCGGCAATAAAGCTCTGTATTGTCTGAAGCGCGTCGCTCGTTTTGCCCTGCTCATACAGCAGCCATGCGCTGGCCAGATCGTAAAAGGCCAGCAGCGGGCGCAGGGCGGCTGGATTGGTCTTGCCCTGAACGCGTTCCAGATCAGCTTTGGCCTGCTCCCGAAACTGGCTGGCTTTTTTGAGATGTCCGGTCTGCGTATACAGACGACAGAGACGCAGACAGACATGCGCTTCAAACAGAGGCGTCGGTGCACATTCTAGAGCTGCCATAAAAGCGTCTTCAGCTTTTTTATACTGCTGAAGGCCGGCCAGACACTGTCCATACGTCAGCTGCAGCCAGGGCGAGAAAGAAAGACGAAGGCACGTTTTGACCTCGCTTCTGGCTCTGTCGTAATGGAGAGCTTTCATGTTTTTCGCAATTTCAGCCGCGCAAACTGGGGGCTTGCTGGTAAGATCGGGTTTCATCAAGAGAAAGCATAAGCAATCCGGAACGCTTCGACAAACAAAAAGAACGCCCGATCGGGGAGCGTTCTTTCGCAAAATTCGATTTTAGTCTTCTTCGGCAGCCTCTTCGGCCATGCTCTGCTCTTCAGAAGTCAGATCCGGGAGAGTCTGTCCTTCTGGACCCGGACGGTAGTAGATGACATCGACCGGTGCGGACATCTGGCTGTTGAGCATATTGATGTAGGCGGCATCCTGATTGGCGTAGTAGCCGGAATTGTACTTGTTGACGAAGTAGTTGTTGACGAGAACGCCAAGATCCGCAATCGCGTTCAGACCTTCCTTCTTGCCGATAGACGAGAAGATGGAAATGGAGAACGGAGCCGGTCCGTTGGAAATGGCCAGCGTGTTTCGAACGGCGTTGATGTTTCCAATTTTCTGGATGTAATGACCGCTCAGATCGCGGTTGAGGAACGTATTGAGCGACGCGTTTTGCAGCCAGTACTTCAGATCGTTGAACGTACCTGGCGTTTTGTACAGCTTGTACAGAAGATGCATCGTGTAGTCGGCATTCAGTACGTTGTAACGTTCGTTGTAAAACTCCGGTGCCTGCGGAGACGGGGAATACTTGGAAACGAGTTCCTTGAATTTCTCATAGCCGCCAAGGTTTTCGTAAAGCATGTGGCCGGCAATGTTGTCGGAATACAGCAGTGCGGCTTCGAGAAGTTCGTCGATCTGAATTTTATCGCCGACTTTGAACTTGCGGTGAATCGGCTGGTTCAGGTTTTCCTTATCTTCTTCTTCCCGCATTTCTTCGGAGTATTCGAGCGAGTCGTTCGGATTGATCCGTCCGGCTTCGATTTCTTCGTAGTAATACATGCAAAGGGGAAGCTTGTATGTGGAGGCGGCGGTGAAATTGGTTTTTGCATTGTCCGATTCAATGTAGGCATCCGTCGTCAGATCCATGACCGACCAGGAAAATTTGGACTGGTCAATGTTATGCGAATTCAGATAGTCGAGAATCTGCGCTTTCAGATCCGCGAGTTCGGCACCGCTGGTCGAACGTTCAATTTCCGATTTCACTGCATTCAGTTTTTCAAGCTCCTTAGCCGTAATTCCGTTAACGCCAGCCTGTGAAGCCTGACTGGACGAGCTGGCCTTGGAAGAAGCGGAAGACGAAGCGGAAGACAGGGAGGCGCCTGCGTTCTCCGCTGGTTTTGGCGAGAACAACCCGGCGACAGCGCGCATGCCGGCATAGCCGCCGTAGCCCACGAGGCCAACGGCGATGCATACGGCTACAAGGACGATGGCAAGCCGGGGCGGATCGTAGCGGCGCTTTCGCTTCTTTCTTTTAGGAACGACATTCGAGCCCGGCCTGGAGGCGGATCGTGTCGATTTTTTTCTTACAGGTTTATCGGATCGCATATACCTGATCTTATAAAAAGACGGACGTAAGTTCAATAAGCACCCATGGATTGCGTTGCTTTTCTCATCGTGTTTTCGCTGTTCTCAAAAGGAGAGAGGATCATTTCTTTCCTGTCGCGGACTGTAATCGTTTACCTCTTTATCTTGCCGCCTTACGGCAATTTTTAAGACGTTCCATAAAACGCCGGGGCCAACGGCGGCAACGCAACAGGAGCAGGAACCGAAAACGGATAAGAACAGAAAAAAACGGATAAGAACAGAAAAGAGAAGAAAAGGGAAAACGCAGGCGGAAAAACGCAAAAAAGCGGACAGATTTCTCTGCCCGCCGTATGGATCGAATAACTTTATTTTTCGAGCATACCGCTGCGAATTTTGTTTCGGAATGTTTTTCCAAGCAGGGGATGGAGTACCATCGTAAACTCACCGCAGTACTCCCCGGCGGTCGCGCCAAGATTTTTCTTGAAGTAGAAGACGCCGTAGCCTTCTTCATCCGGTTTGAAAAAGCCGGAAATGCCCCAGAAGTTGTAGCGGCGCAGGTTGTGTTCCAGAGCCAGGCGGATCATCGCTTTCTGGGTTACATACGGCCCCATGAAACGGGCGAGATCCGGGCGGCTGCCGCCGTAGAGATAAACCATTTCCGAAGGCGTTTCAAAGAAGATGCCGCCGGCCAGCGGAATCCGATCGGCCGGCTCGGCTTTTCTGAGTTCTACAAGAGCTTCCATCTCCTTTTCGTTATGGGCTTTCTGCTCCTGAATTTCCAGCAGCTGATTGCGCTTCTTTTTCGAATTGGGCATTGCCTCGCAGACGGCCTGCGCTTCTTTTTCCTTTTCGGAAAATTCCTTTTCCTTTTCCTCTAAATACGTACGGTAAGCCGGAACGTTTAAAGCGGAAATGCAGACATAGCCGTGCGGCCCAAACGATTCGAGCAGTTCCTGCCGGCCGGCCGTCGAACCGGAATTGAAGTTATGCTTCTGGGCGCTCTGTTCGAGAAGCGTGTCAAATTCGGAAAGATCGGAATTTTCATCCCCGCGGGTAATGGTGTATTCGAGGTAGGGAAGGTCCGCTTTCTGAAAGGAACGGCGGGTGTTGCCGGCCATTTCCTTCATCAGCTCAGGCCAGGTATACATTTCATGCGGCCGGTCGAGTGCGATTGGAAAGCCTCTGGAAATTTCGGGAAGATTTTTCTGCAAGTCGATCCAGGACACCCAGCGGGACTGGAACCGTTCATCGTAGCCGCGCCAGAGCTTTGTCTTTTCAAAGCCGAGGCCAGCCAGAAGGTCGCGGTAGCTTTCGTTGCAGAAGAGACCTTCAACGACATCGCCGTTTTTATCGTGCGGCTGGTATTCTACGCTGCTTTCAAGCAGCCACAGCAGTGCCCCTTCTTTTTTGAGCGTCTGTCGCATGCCGGAAACAAACTGTTCGAGTTTCACGGGATCCTGGGCGAGTTCCGGGGAGGCACTGACCCATTCGCGCGGGGAAGACGCGTAAGTAAACAGGCGGAAGGCAGGACGGAAGATGGCGTAAATCGCATACAGGATTTTTCCGTCTTCTTCGCCGGCGTAGTAGCGGACAGTTTCATGCGCTTCGTGCGCGCGGGCAAAGTCGCCGCTCTGCAGGAAGCTGTAAGCCATATGCGAGTCGTTCAGAAACTTCGCATACTGCTCGTACGTCAGGGTTCGTATATTCAAGAGCAGACCTCTCTTTCTAGTCATAAAAGAAGATTCGAAGACCGTGCAAAAGGCGCGATCGTCGAATAAGCGTATTCACTATACCATTTTGAAAATGGATCGCTGAAACCGGCACGCAGCGATGAATGCGACCTGGAAAATTCGTGAAATCTTAGGGCTTGCGTTTTTTAGGAAATACCCTGTATAATCCCGATTGTCTTCTTCAGGACAGCCAGACGGCTGCCGGAAAAGACCGTCGGATGACCCGATCGAGCGGCTCAAAAAATTAAAAAATTGAGTTGCACCGATTTGGAAAACCTGATATATTAATCAGGCAGTCAAACGACAGCACAAATCAAAAACTAGTACACAATGGAGGCTTAGCTCAGTTGGGAGAGCGTCTGCCTTACAAGCAGAGGGTCAGCGGTTCGAGCCCGTTAGCCTCCACCATTGTGAATGGAGAGATAGCGAAGTGGCTAAACGCGGCTGACTGTAACTCAGTTCCTTAGGGTTCGGCAGTTCGAATCTGCCTCTCTCCACCACTTGCAGGTGTAGTTCAATGGTAGAACTTCAGCCTTCCAAGCTGACTACGTGAGTTCGATTCTCATCACCTGCTCCATTTGAAATTTTCGGGACTTCGGTCCCGTTTTTTTGTGCACTAAAAAAACTTAGATCGACGGAATTTACATACCCGCTCTCGTGAGAAATTCATGCATGCGTATAATAAGGACATGAAAAACCATTTTAAAGCGATTGTGATTACGCTCCTGGTGATCCTGTGTATTTTCACAGGACTGAGTGGCGCCGCTCTGTTTGGCCTGCAGCGGCAGGTTTCCTCTCTTACCGCTTCGTTTGTGAATCCATCCGATGAACCGAGTGAAAAAGGAGAGGTCACTCTGAGCGCGCCCCAGACGCTGACCCGTTTTTACCAGACTCTGGTCAGTGAATTGAACGAATATGGCGATCCCGCCAAAACGCAGGAAGCGAGTGCCCGCCTTCTGACGCAGGTGTTTGTCAAAACCATGAAGGACTGCACCGTCAGGACGATTGAATACAAGCCAGACGGACTGGAAATCGAAATTCAGGGTGTCTGCGTTCCGTTCGATCAGATCGACAGCTCGCTGGCTTCTTCTGTGCTCTATTCTTCGCTGGGCCGCTACGCGATGAGTCACCCCGTCAATTCCGCCATGGCCATTTTCGGATCGACAGAAAATTTTAAGAGCACTGTGTACGGCGATTTCGTCAACTTCTACCTGGAAGATCTGAAAAACGCGATTATGAAGCTGGATGCCGAACCGGTCTACTATACGATCGACGTGAGCATCGATGCCGAGGGAAACTGGAAAATCCGCACGATCGATACCCAGGAAGGTACCTCTCTTTCGCAGGATGCTGCCAGTTCCCAGACAGTAAATCCGGACGCGGATTCGGACGCTTCGAAAAAGTAACCTCTGACCGCTTCGGAATGCTCCTTTCTTAAATGAGGCGAAATGCCGTATCTCTTATCGCTTACCGCTTATCCGATTTTTCGATCGGAAGCTGTAAGCGGACAGGCACACCCGATCCGTCCAGACACACAGCCCGGTACAATGCAGGTAAATATACGTCTGCAGCGTATCGGGCTATTCTTTCATATACCGGTTTGGAAAGGGGCAAAACAATGAATACGGTTCGCAATTATCATCGCATGATGAAAAAGACCGGCGGCGACAAGCTGCTGTATTCGTTTCTGATTTTTTACTTTGTCGATTGCGCGCTCATTCTCTGGAACGACCCGTCGATTTCCAGCTATGGCGATGCGCTGTGGATGGGCTTTAGCGTCGCGACAACGATCGGGCTTGGCGATTATACGGTCACCACGCCGCTGGCCCGCATTCTCACGATACTTCTCGGCATTTACGGAGCTGTCGTGGCCGCTTATATTCCCGGCCTGATCGCCTCGTCGTACTTTGAAAAACTGACCCGCAAAAGAAAGGCGGTTATGCAGAAACATGGCGAAGCTCTCCAAAACCTTTCGCAGATGAGCCCGGCGCAGAGAAAAGAGCTGTCCGCGCAGATTCGTAAGGAGAACGCGGCATGAAGGTGATCAGTCTTTTTTCTCTGATTCTCAAGCAGACGCATACCCGTCGCTATCTGACGGCGTTTGTCGGGTTCTTTCTCGTTGCCACGCTTCTTTTGTGGCTTACCGATCCAGATCTGCATTCGTGGTGGGATGCGATCTGGTACGGATTCATGTTAGTGACGACCATCGGCTTTGGCGATCTGAAAGCGACGACGCTGGTCTCCCGCCTCATTTCGGTAGTACTCGGCCTGAACGGCATTCTGACAATGGGATTTCTTTGCGGCGTAGGAGCGAGCTGGCTGTTTGAAACAGTCCGGCTTGGACAGGGCGAATCCATTGCGCGCATGCTGGATCAGCTCGAACATCTCGAAGATCTCGATGACGATCAGATCGACCACCTCAGCCGTCAGATTTCCCGGTACGATCCTTCGAAAGAAATCGAGCCGCCCACGAAGGCGTGAAAGCCCATACCGCGCAAAAGCAGGAGAGATCGCCTGATTTCTGGGCAGTATATGTATGAATGAAGTAAAATTGATGAAGATAGATTCCTGTTCCAAAATGCCGGTTCAAACGCCGCCAGACGTGTTCGTCGGGCAAGACCCGGCAGGATCCCATCCGTTAGCCTGCCTGCAGACTTTCGTGAATGAACGATCCAGGAACAGAAAAAAGAAAGCAGGTCTTCGTTTTTGAAAAGGGAAGACCAGAAAGGAATACATATGGAAAAAGTTACCGACACAGTCTATTTTGTGGGCTGTCAGGATCGCGACATTGATCTGTTTGAATCGCAGTACAAAGTTCCTAACGGTGTAAGCTACAACTCCTATCTGATTAAGGATGGAAAAAATGTGCTGATGGACACCGTTGACCGCCGTCGTACAAATGAGTGGCTGGCCAATGTAGAAGAAGCGCTTGCCGGCGAACCGCTCGATTATCTGGTAGTGCAGCATCTGGAACCGGATCACTCCGGAAGCCTGGATGCCATTCTCAAAGCGCATCCGGAAGCCACTGTCGTTGCCAGCGCGAAAGCCTGGTCCATGATTCCCAATTTTGAAGTCACTCCAATTCCGGAAGATCATCGTCTTTCCGTAAAAGAAGGCGACATGCTCGATCTGGGTACGCGCAAGC
Source organism: Allobaculum fili (assembly GCF_020969955.1). NCBI lineage: Bacteria > Bacillati > Bacillota > Erysipelotrichia > Erysipelotrichales > Erysipelotrichaceae > Allobaculum > Allobaculum fili. Next base: position 10,983 of record NZ_JAHDSX010000019.1, read on the forward strand.
TGACTTTTGTCATGGCTCCGATGGTACACTGGCCTGAAGTCATGGTGACATACGATGACAAGGACAAAATCCTGTTCTCCGCAGACGGCTTTGGAAAATTCGGAGCCAGCGGAACAGATGAACCGTGGGATGATGAAGCCCGCCGCTATTTCATCAACATCGTAGGCAAATACGGAAAACAGGTACAGGCTCTGCTCAAAAAGGCAGCCGGCCTCGATATCGCCATCATCGCCCCGCTCCACGGACCAGTTCTGAAAGAAGACCTTGGCCGCTACATCAGTCTGTACGACAAGTGGTCGAGCTACACGCCGGAAACGGATGAAATCCTGATCCTCGTCGCTTCCATCCACGGTCACACGAATGTCGTTGCAGACCGCATGAAGGAAATTCTCGAAGCGAAAGGACAGAAAGTCCGCCTCATGGACGTAACCCGTCAGGATACGCACGAAGCCGTTGCCCAGTGCTACCGCTGCAAAAAAATCGTGCTGATCGCCTGCTCCTATGATGCCGGCGTATTCCCGGCGATGGAACGCGTGCTGTCCATTCTTGCCCACAAGAACTTCCAGAACCGCACGATTGCCATGATCCAGAACGGATCCTGGGCACCAAGCGCTGCCAAGACGATGAAATCCATCCTCGAAGGCTGCAAGGATATCCAGTATGTCGAACCGGTCGTAACGATTACAACGTCGCTCAAGGAAAAAGACATCGCCCCAATGGAAGAACTCGCCGATCACCTGATCGCTGCAGAATAAAACCAATCGCCATGGAAAAATCCGCTCTGGATGCTTCCATGGCTTTTTTTGATTTAGGACGGTTTTTGCGAAAGAAAGACAGACGGGCACCTCGCGTGAAAAAAAGAGCGGGGCTGTTCGATTCTGAAAAAAAACAGACCGATAAAGTGTTCCGCAGTCCATACCCATCGCCCAGGTGAAAACCAGAAACCGATGCAGAGACGCGGAGAAATCGGCGGAGGATCCTTTATGAATGAACAAACGTGGCTCGAGCAGAAACTGGCCCAGAATGGCTTTACGCTCGAAGATCTGAGCAAGCAGACCGGAATCGATCGCTCAACGCTTTTAAAAATGGCAGAGAAGGAAGAAGCCAGAGACGAACAGTGGAATACGGTGCTTTCCGTACTGAACAGCTATCCGATTCTGTATACGCCTTCTGCAGACCTGCTTGATCTTCTGTGCCAGCGCATAGAGCAGAGCTCGGCGCAGGAAATGTGTACCGTTTACTATGGCGTCAACCAGAGCAATCTCATTTTCGCCCTCTGTCAGTTTGAAGACGGCTCGATTCACGGCGCCAATGTGCAGCCGGATTTTCTGCGTTCGCTGCACCTTCCGCTTGGTGAAGTGCTCCAGCTGTTTCAGGCGCAGGAACTGGCTCTTGAAAACGGAAAGCTGAGCTGAAGACACGGAAAAGCGTGTGCAAAAGAAAAGTCAGACATCTGCCTGTCCTTCTGTGTCAGAGCAGACAAGGCTGAACTGAATCCAGAGGGACTGGAAAGAACACAGAAACAGCGCTGTGATTTCTCAAAAGGAGCACAGCGCCGTTTGTTTCGTTATTCTTTTCAAATTGGTTCCGAAAACTTTAAGAGTTTTCGCCATAATCAGAGCTGAAGTACGATACCCGTAATCGCGCAGATGACAATCAGCGCGATCGGGTGGAGCTTTTTAAAGGAGAAGGCCACGATGCCAAAAAGCACGATGAGGCCCAGATTGATCCAGAAGCTCTGATTCAGTACGAATCCCGAAGGGAAGAGTACGCTGACCACTACGCCGATGGCCGCCGATACGATCAGCGCGCAGGAAGCGGGGCGCAGTCCGTAAAACGCGTCCTGTACGTAGGGGTTGTCCTTGGCCGACTGCAGAACCCGTGCGATCACGCAGATGATGATGACGCTTGGCATGACCAGAGCAGCCGTTGTCAGAATTCCGCCGAGAATGTTATTGCCGGTGGCGTGATAGCCGACGTAGGTTGCCATGTTAATGCCGATCGGTCCCGGAGTGGATTCGGAAATGGCGATCATGTTGAGCAGATCCTGTTCGGTAAACCAGTGATAGCGCTCCATCATCTCATAAAGAAACGGGATGGTGGCCAGACCGCCGCCGACCGAAAACAGACCGGTTTTGAAAAATTCAAGGAAAAGGGTCCAGTACAGACTAAGCATGACGGTCCTCCTCTGGCTTTACGCTCTCTTCCAGCTTGGCGCTCGCCTTTGCGGGCACGTTCGCGTCGGATTTTGATTGCGCAGACGGCGTTTCTGTCGTATCTTGTTTTGGCTGATTCGTCGCAGACGACGCTTTGGCTTTAGCTAACGCCGGCCACTTTACAGGCGCTTTCTTTCCCAGAATGCCTGCGGCGGCTGCCAGGATGACGATGATCGTCGCGGAAAGCAGATTGAAGTAGGAAAGTCCCAGAAACAGGACAAACAGAGCCAGAGCGTACCAGTCTTTGACGCCGGCTTTGAACATCTTCAAAACGGCCTGCATAATCAGAACGCATACCGCAATACGGATGCCCGCCAGGGCGTGCTGAACGATCGGCTGATCCGCAAACGAGGTCATCAGCGACGCGATCAGCATGATGATGACCAGCGAAGGAAAGACGATGCCGGCTGTCGCCATGATGGCGCCGGGGGTCTTTTTCTGGGAGTATCCGACAAACGTGGCGGTATTGACGGCGATGATTCCTGGTGTACACTGACCGATGGCGTAATAGTCCATCAGTTCGTCATACGTTGCCCAGTGCTTCTTGTTGACGACTTCTTTTTCCAGCATGGGAAGCATGGCCAGTCCGCCGCCAAACGTGAACAGGCCGATTTTGGAAAAGGTTAGAAATAAATCTGCATAAATGTTCATAAGCGTTAAATTCCGTTTTTTCCTTAGTTTGTTCTCTGATTCTTTGAGGGTCAACACTTTCGACTTGAAACAGGTCAGCAGGCTTGAGAAAAGCGGAAGAAAATTACACGATGAGAAAAGGTTAGAGACTTTATTTACAATCCAGGCAGGATGACGTGTATATTCCTGTCTTGAAATGAGGTTGATTATGAAACGATTGAAACGGCTTCTCAAGCCGGTGATTGCGCTGTCCCTGTTCGTGCTGACAGGATGTTCTGGCGGATCCGGACAGGATCTGAAAGTGGTCAGCGACAAAACCGTAGAGCTTGGTGAAACAGTATCCCTGGCTCCTTCCGAGTATCTGTTAAACGAGCCGGATGAGAGCATTCTGAACGAAATTACCGTCGATTCCGATCTGAAGACGGATTCCGACAAATATACCTATAACGGCTTCAAGGAAACCGTCACATCCAAAGATAAGAAGTACCTCGATATCGGTACGTACAAGCTGACGCTCAAATACGACGGCAAGGACTATCCGGTAACGCTGCGCGTGGAAGATACCGTGATGCCGGAGTTCATTTCGCCTTCCGCAGTCGTTACGATTCCGGTCGGCAAAACCGACTTCGATTTCTCGAAAATTTATCGGACCGACGATAAATCGGATGTGGAAATCCGCCTTGACGGTTTTTATAACCTGAACAAGGAAGGCACGTATCCGGTAACGATCGTGGCGACCGACGCGGCCGGCAACACGAACTCGATCGAAATTACGATCAACGTCGTTGCCGACAATACCCACATTACTGCGTCCGATCAGTTCGATGACGAAGTGGTTCCGTCTCCAGATGGGGACGACACCAGCAATGGCTCCCAGACGCCGGTGATTCCTGATCCGGAAGAACCGGTCGATGATCAGAAGCCCGACAAACCGAGCGTTCCGACGGCCTGCTCGATTTCCACGCTGCCTGCCGGTGCAGAAAGCGCGGAAGTCTACTACAGCTTCTCCGATCTGTACGCAGCCGGTACCGCATGGAATCAGCTTTCTCCAAACAACTATTTCTTCTATCTTGAAGGCGCGGACGACTGCGGAAACAAAGTCTACTTCCTGACTAAGGGAACGCAGACTCCGGATCCATCCGCCCAGCCCCAGCAGACGCCAAATGCTGCCGGAGACGACAATTCCAAATAGAAACTGCCAAAGACCCAGCCAGAAAAGCCGGGTCTTTTTTGCGCTCTTTTGGGCTTCTGCACGGCTGCTGCGCTGCTGCTTTCGGTTTTGACGCAGCAGCTTTCTGCCGCTGGATCACCGGAAAACCGGCACTTTTCTCCATGATTGCAGGCGCAGAAGACAAGGCCAGAACCGGAGGACAAATGAAGAAAATCTGGTCGGCCATTTTCGAAAAAGGGCGGTCAGTCCATCGAAAAGCTAGTGTATCATTTAAATCAGATAGAAGTATATTTTGCGAGACACGCCTCGCACGATTTTACGATGCCCGCAATGAAAGGGGGCTGAGGATGAAATACAGTTTTGATGAAGTTATCGATCGAACCGGATACCGTTGTGCCAAATACGACGAACGCCTGCAGAAATTCGGTCGGGCGGATGTCCTTCCGCTCTGGGTGGCGGATATGGATTTCAAAACGGCACAGCCGATCATTGACGCCTGTGTCGCCAAGGCAAAAGAAGGCATTTGGGGCTATACATCAAGACCCGACAGCTATTTTCAGGCGGTCCAGGACTGGCAGCTGCGGCGAAACCAGTGGAAGCCGGATACGAAGTTAATGAGCTGGAGTCTTGGCGTCGTCCCGGCCATGAGCGCCATTTTGCACATCTTTTCCGATCCGCAGGATCGTATTCCCATTCAGACGCCGGTGTATTCCGACTTTTACGACATCGTTGAGGACAGCGGTCGAATTGTGGTCGAAAACCGGCTGCTGGAACAGAACGGGCGCTGGCAAATCGATTTTGATGATTTTGCCCGAAAGGCCAGAACATGCAGAATTTTCCTGATTTGCAGTCCGCACAATTCCGTCGGACGGGTATGGAGCCGGGACGAACTTACACGCATGGCGCAAATCTGCATCGAAAACGATGTGCTGATCGTTTCGGATGAAATTCATTCGGATCTGATTTTTAACGGGTGTCGACATATCCCGACCGCGTCTCTGTCGGAAGATATTGGTCGGCATGTCATCACGGCACCTCTATTTCCAAGACGTTCAACCTCGCCGGAATGCAGGCCAGTACGACGATTTTCCGGATGCGAAGAAAAAAGAGCGTTTCGACCGCTTCTGGGGCGCCATGGACATTCATCGAAACAACGCCTTCAGTTCCGTGGCGATGGAAGCGTCGTACCGGCATGGCGAAGAGTGGCTGGACCAGCTTCTCTTCTATTTGCAGGGAAACTTTGACTGCGTCTGCGACTTCTGCAAAAAATGGATTCCGCAAATCCGGCCAAATCATCCCAATGCAACGTATCTGATATGGCTGGACTGCCGGGATCTGCATCTGAGCGATGATGCGCTGCGCGATTTTTTCATTGAGAGGGCTGAACGAAGGGCGATCGTTTGACCGCAGCTCCGGCTATATGCGCCTGAACGCCGCCTGTCCAAGATCCATTCTCGAACAGGCTATGCATCGGCTCAAAAAGGCCGTCGACGACCTGGTGACAGAAGGCAGGCAAAAGCAGGAAACGGCATGAGATAGAACGGTGTGAGATAGAAGAAAACAGGAAATACGGTCAGGGAAAGGAAGGAAAGACTTATGAATAAGGAAAGTCCGCTCTATGCGGCGTATACGCAAATACTGAAGGACGAACTCATTCCCGCAATGGGATGCACGGAGCCGATTGCGATTGCCTATGCCGCGGCTAAAGCCAGAGACGTGCTTGGATGTCTGCCGGAGTCCGTAAATGTGTCCGTCAGCAGCAATATTATCAAAAACGTAAAAAGCGTCGTCGTTCCCAATACGGACGGAAGCAAAGGCATTGCGGCCGCAGCCGCCGCGGGAATTGTGGCAGGAAAGGCGGATCAGGCGCTTGAAGTCATCGCTCAGGTCACTCCGGAGCAGAAAGCACAGATGTACGCCTTTTTGAAGCAGACGCCCATCACGGTCGAAGCAATCGATCATGGTCTCGTTTTTGATCTGATCGTCTCGCTTCAAAGCGGCCGGCAGACGTCTTCAGTCCGGATTGCCAACGCCCACACGCAAATTGTCTTCATTGAGAAAAATGGCCAGATACTTCTGGATCGAACCGATCAGATCGACAGCTCCTGCGCATACGATGGGGCGTTCAGAAGCGGACAGATCGATCCGGATCTTCTGACCGTCGAAAAGATTTATGAATTTGCAAACGACTGCGACATTGAAGATGTCCGGGCCGTTCTCGACCGTCAGATCGCGTACAATACGGCGATTGCCGAAGAAGGGCTGCGCCGCAGCTATGGCGCTAATATCGGATCGACGATGCTCAAATACTATGGCAATACCATACGCAATCGGGCGATCGCCAAAGCGGCAGCCGGATCGGATGCGCGCATGAGCGGCTGCGAGCTGCCCGTCATCATTAATTCCGGTTCAGGAAACCAGGGCATGACGGTTTCCATCCCGGTCATTGAATACGCAAAGGAGCTGAACTCCAGCAAAGAGCAGCTGTACCGGGCTCTGGTGCTTTCCAATCTCATCGCCATTCACGAAAAGACCGGAATCGGGCGTCTGTCCGCCTACTGCGGAGCGGTCACAGCCGGCTGCGCGGCAGGATGCGGAATCGCCTTTTTACAGGGTGCGGATCGCAAGGCGATTGAACACACGCTGGTCAATTCGCTGGCGATCGTTTCGGGCATCATCTGCGATGGCGCCAAGCCAAGCTGTGCCGCGAAAATCGCTTCGAGCGTGGAAGCGGGCATTCTGGGCTATCACATGTACTTGAACGGCCAGGAATTTTTAGGCGGCGACGGCATTGTCACCAAAGGCGTGGAAAACACGATCCGAAATATCGGACGCCTTGGCCGGGAAGGCATGCGGCAGACCGATCAGGAAATCGTGCAGATCATGCTGGGCTGTTCGGACCGCACGCTCTGAGTCCTGCAGAGCTTTTCAAGGCAAAGTCCATAAAATCAAACGAATCGAATGAAAAGATCGCCGAATGGAAAAGGATTGTCTGCCGGTTCGGCTATAATTCCCCAAACAGAGCGGATTCCAGACGTTCCGGACGCCCGTGAGGCGGCCGCATTCCGGAATCCGGAAAGGAGTTTTTATGAAAGTCGTTATTGTTGGCGGAGTAGCCGGCGGCGCCACAGCAGCTGCCCGCATCCGCCGTCTGGATGAGCAGGCGCAGATTACGGTATTTGAACGCTCGCATCATATTTCGTATGCCAACTGCGGCCTGCCGTATTACATTGGCGGCGTTATTTCCGACCGCCGCGATCTCACGCTCCAGACCCCGGAAAGCTTCGACGCGCGCTTTCGCGTAAACATGAAAGTCCGTCATGAAGTGACCGCCATTCATCCCGATCGTAAAACTGTCTCGGTGACGAATCTGGAAACCGGGGAAACGTTTGAAGAACCGTATGACAAGCTGCTGCTTTCCCCAGGCGCAAGACCGGTGCTTCCGCGTTTAACCGGCATGGACGCCGATCAGCTGTTCACGCTGCGTACGGTAGAAGATACGCTTCGCGTCAAGGACTATATCGATACGCATCATCCCAGATCGGTCGTTCTGGCCGGCGGCGGCTTTATCGGCATGGAGCTGGCGGAAAATCTGCGCGAACTTGGCATCGACGTGACCATCGTGCAGCGACCGAAACAGCTCATGAACCCGTTTGATCCGGACATGGCGGCGCTGATTCAGGGCGAAATGCGGCGGCATGGCGTAAAGCTGGCTCTCGGCCAGACGGTAGAAGGATTTCGAAAAAAGGAAAACGGTGTGGATGTTCTGCTCAAGGAGCAGGCGCCTCTTCACGCCGACATGGTCATTCTGGCTATCGGCGTCGCGCCGGATTCAAAGCTGGCCAAGGACGCCGGTCTGAAGCTGGGCATCAAGGACAGCATTCTCGTCAACGAGCGCATGGAAACGTCCGTTCCGGACATTTACGCCGTCGGCGATGCTGTTCAGGTTTCTCATTATGTAACCGGCGATCCGGCCCTGATCGCACTGGCCGGCCCGGCGAATAAACAGGGACGCATTGCAGCCGATAACATCTGCGGCAAGGACAGCCATTACAAAGGCTCGCAGGGCAGCAGCATTCTGAAAGTCTTTGACCTCGATGCCGCCGTCACCGGGCTAAGTGAGACGGCCGCCCGCAAAGCCGGTCTCGATGTCGACTCCGTCATTCTTTCTCCGATGAGCCATGCCGGCTATTATCCCGGCGGCAAAGTCATGACTATGAAAGTCGTCTTTGAAAAGGGAACGTACCGTCTTCTCGGCGCGCAGATCGTCGGCTATGAAGGAGTGGACAAGCGCATCGATGTGCTGGCGACCGCCCTTCACTGCAAAATGAACGCGGTCGATCTCAAGGATCTCGATCTGGCGTACGCTCCGCCGTATTCCTCGGCAAAAGATCCTGTAAACATGGCGGGATTCATGATCGAAAACATCCGGGACGGCATTTTGAAGCAGTGGCATCTCGACGATCTGGAGGCGATCGAACACAATCCCGATGTAACCCGGCTCGATGTGCGCACGAATGGAGAATATGCGTGGGGCCATATCGAAGGCTTTCTAAATATTCCTGTCGATGAACTGCGCGGGTGCCTGAATGAACTTGATCCCAGAAAACCGGTTTACGTCATCTGCCAGAGCGGTCTGCGCAGCTACATCGCCTGCCGGATTCTGGAAGCCAACGGGTTTGACTGCTACAACTTTGCCGGCGGATATCGCTTTTACGATGAAGTTACGCACGAACGGCAGCTGGTGGAATCGGCCTTCCCCTGCGGCATGGATCGATAAGAAAGATCCGGCACAGACAAGCCGCTGAAAAAGAAACATCTGAAACAGAGCGGGAAAAAGAACGGCTGAAAAGAAATTCATAAACATAAAAAGGAATACAGGGACGAACATGGCCTTTCGCGGTGTTCGTCCCTGTCCGTTTTCTGCATGTCCGGTGAAAACTGGAAACCCAAAGTCCCGGACGAAGCACAAAAAAATCTGTACCCGATCTGCCGGAGCAGAATTCAAGGTACAGATTTTCATTTCAATGGAGTTTAGAGCCAGAAGGCAAAGGCAGCAGTAATGGAATCGATGATGGATGCTGGATCGACAGCCGATGCCGGGGCGGAAGATGTCGGATCCTGAATGATCCACATGCCGTTTTCATCTACGCCAGTCGCTACGAGGAAATGCGGATTTTCGTTGTCGCCCTGCTGGAGAATGACAATATCGCCGGCGGCAAGCGCGTCTCCGATCTGCGTCTGGTAAGCGGGCAGCGGATTCATCGGAATGCCCCAGTTTAAAGCGGCTCCCGCGAAAATGGAATCGCCGTCGCGAGCGGGCGTTAGATCGTATTCATATTGACGGGCAAAATCCGCAACCGTAACGGGGTTGAACGTCGGATCCTGAAGAAGCCAGGAGAACACTTCGGAAATGGCGGTCGGGGCGCCTCCGGTCTGTACGAACAGGCCGTTTCCATACTGCATATAGCCCCAGTCCGGATTGGCAGTTTTCAGATCCTGCAGCGCGTCGGTTGCAATCTGCGCGTCCCGGTTGCCGTCCTTGTTGGCACTCGGATAAGCGAGAATGAAATCCACCATGGATGGATCCGAGGCGGCCAGATTGACGATGGCTCCAGGCCATGCCGAAGAATCGGTAAAGAACTGCTCGAACAGACGGACTTTTTCCGGCTGCTCCGGAACCGTAATTTCACTGGTCGCATTCAGCTGATCCCGTGCAGCTGCATCGCCGTTTTTGGCGGCTTCGATCGTTGTCAGAAAGGATTGATCGTACGCGTCGAGAGCGGCCTGCTTCATTGTGTTAAATGCGCCTTCGTCCCAGTCGTCCGGCTTAACGGCATTGTTGACCAGGGCGGTAAAGTCATCGTACTGCTTCATCGCCTCGGTTTCGGCGGTCTGGTATGCCGAAGAAGAAGGCATGCCTGATTTGTGATGGAGATAGACGACCGCAAGCAGAGACGTCAGCGTCACGGCCAGAACCAGAATCAGAACGGGAAGAACAAGCGATCCCTTTCGTTTCTTTGGCTTTGCCGGTGCCGGCTGCGCTTTGCGCGAGCGGGAAGACCGGGATGGAAGATCGACTTCATAGTCGTCTTCTTCGTCATAGTTTTCGTCATCCCAGAGCTCTTCATCCGCGAGATCTTCATCAAATAACTGACGCTCTTCCTTTGGGGAAGGGCGCCTGGACGCTTCGCGAGTGGCAGCCTCCCGATTCGCCTTGCGGCTTTTTGGTTTTTCTGTGTTATTTTTCATGACGATATTTTAACATACGGCTGTTCCCGGTCGAATACGCCATACTAAATTCAGCCAAATTGATGGGCACGCCAGCGCTTTGTCAACGCTGACGCACTAGACGCGGCACGATATGAAAACCTTTTCCTTTTTTACAGGACGAGCCCAAAGAAAAAATACGGCGCAATTTGGAAAAGCTGCGCCGCTTAGAAAATTGAAAGCTGAAAGATTTCTTTTACAATACCGTATTGTGTGCCGCCCATTTCGCGGCGTTTTTGAAAGCGCACAGGATCCGATTGCCCAATGCGGCTTCTGGTTTCAACGGTCGGAACGCTCTTAGCATCCGCTATAAATGAAAAGGCCAGAACTGGAAACAGGAGAGACATGAATACAAACCATAACGATACAAACCCAAATCCGTCTGCTTCTTCCCGACTCGAAGAGAAGGACTGGCAATGGGAAAGTCCGGAAGAAAAAGAACGAAACGACAGGCTGTTTTCCTCAAGCGCTGCCGATTCGCTGGCCTCTCTTTCCAGAACACCGGACAAAACCGGCCGACGGACCCGAAAAAACACAGAACAGACGATGAAGAAAACGGCTTTGAAAAAAGAGCCGGCCAGTCGCGCCGATCAGAGCGCTCACTCTGCCGCTTCTTCAGCGTCAAATCGGACGAGTGCGCGAAAAGCCGGGAAGCAGGCGGCGCGAACGTCCGCAGGAAAACCTGTGAAGAAGCACCATTTTATGCGACGTACGCTGATCGGCCTGCTGGCGTTTGCGGCGGCCTCCTTTGGGGCGTATAAAATTTATCCGCTCGTGGCCGGACCGCAGATCGGCTCCGCCTCGCTTTCTTCCGAGCAGATCGATGAAATGGTCCGCAGCCGTCTGATGAACCAGACGAGCCGCAATCTGCAGCGCATTCCCGTCTTCGCGCACCGCGGCTTTGTCGAAGACAATCTGGACAATACGTTCGCTTCGTTCGATCTGGCGCTGCTTTCCGGCTGCCCCCAGGTCGAGCTGGATGTACGCACCAGTTCGGACGGTGTGCTGTATGTCTGCCACGACGATTCGCTGAAAGGACCGGCGGGTCTGGACTGGAACATTACCGAACATACGAGCGAAGAACTCGACCAGATCATTTTGCATAACGGAGAAAAGCTGCACCGCCTGTCGGAAGTAATCGGCCGCTATCGCGATCAGCTCATTTACCTGATTGAATTCAAGGACGATCGAAACGATCCTCAGCCGTTTCTGGATGTCGTCGAAGCGTATCCCCAGTACGCTTACACGATGCAGGTGCAGTCCTTTTATACCGGCATTCTCGAAGCCATCCACGAAAAGCTGCCGAACATGTTTGTTCAGCTGCTCGTCAATAAATATACGGAAATCGATCCGGCGCTAGGCTGCGACTGGCTGGATTCGCTTGCGCTCGATGAAAAGCTCATTTCGCAAAAGCGGATCGAGCAGATCCATGCGGCAGGCAAGGAAGTCTGGCTCTGGACCGTCGATGATCCCGATGCCATTCACCGCTATCTCTCATGGGGTGCTGACGGGGTCATTACCGACACGGAAAACGCCGTCCTCATTTATAAGGAAATGGCACAGAGCGCACAAAACTGAGTTCGACAGGAAATGCGTACTTCCAGACGCGTCTGAAGAATTGAGCAGTACAGGAATTGGAAACAAAAGGCAGAAGAAAAGGGGGTTCCGCTTTCCTTCTGCCTTTTGAAGTTCTGGAAAATGAAAAGATAATCCGAAAATTAGCAGAAAGACCCACCTGTCCGGAAAAGATAAAATCCCTGCAAAACCGTTCGCGTTTTCCATCTTTTCCGGATCAAAGAGGGATCTGAAATGAGAACAGCCGGGCGGGCAAACGAGTCACTGCCTCGCCAGAAAAGAAACAGAATGAAAAAGGAACCGGCAGCCCGTCTGAAATCGGTGCCGTTTCCATCGGACTGAACCTGGCGCACCGCCAAAAAGCACCGGCGTGCGGAAAAAGAAAATGCCGGTGAAAAAGGAAAAATTCAAAGACATTCGGGCAAAATGTTATACTGAAGGTCGCGTCTTCCCAAAGAAGAGCGTCCTGTCTGAAATAAAGCGATTTCTGGTTTGCGGGCAGGGAATACAAATGAATTTCCAAATGCTTGAGCATATAATATAAAACAGAGTGAAGGAGATCTTATGGCGAAAAAAAGTGTCTACGCTTCCATCGAAATTGCCGACCGGGAAGTACGGCTTGCAGTCGTGGAAATCTTTAATAACCGAAGCAATGTTTTACGCGTGGAGCGCTGCGCACACTCCGGTATCTCCAACGGAAAGATTACCGATGAAAAAGAAGTAACCAACGCCGTGAAACAGGCCCTCAGTCAGGCAGAAAATGCGCTTGGCTACCGCATCGAACGCGTTCTGCTCGCGGTTCCCAGCCGCGGCGTCAAAAACGTCAATACCAAAGTGCACATCGATATCGACGACGGTACGCATACCGTTCGCCGCTTCCATCTTCAGCAGGGGCTGAAGACGGCGATGCATGCCGCAAGCTTTGACGACGAAGTGCTGATCAACGTCAACCGGATTCAGTATTTCATCGGGGCCACCCATCTTGATGAGATGCCGTTTGGCTGCGATGCGGCGGAATTCGATATGGACGTCGATCTGCTGTATGGAAACCGGGAACTGGTGTTCTCCTATGTCAAGGCAGTGGAAGATGCCGGCATTCAGGTCATGGACATTGCGGTCGATCTGTACGCAGCCGCAAAGGAAACCGGATCGCTTCTGCAGTCCGCGGACGCGCCGGTCATTCTGATCAGCCTGGAGGCCGATCATACCGCGCTGGCCCTGCTCAATCAGAACAAAATCGCCTTCTGTGCTGTGATTGATCAGGGATACCAGTCCTTCATTGAAAAGCTTCAGGATCGCTATCAGCTTTCCGACAGCGCCGCATGGCGTCTGCTCGAAAACCTCTTCAGCGTTCCGAAGGAAGACGATGAGGACCGTGTGATCTACATTGAACAGCAGGAAAATCGCCGTGTGGAAATCACTCGAAAAGAACTGGCCGATGCCGTTCTGCCCCGCATGCGCAGCTGGATCGCGGAAATCAATGCCGCCTGTCAGGCGATTGTAAGCCAGACCAAAGCCCGCTATCTGATTACCGGTCAGGGCTCGAACATTCCGGTTCTGCGCGATCTGCTCAAGGATTTCAATGCGTCTGCGGACGTTTATTCCGTTTCGAGCATCGGTGCCCGCAGCGGATGCTTTGTCGTGCCGCTGGGCATGGCGTACGTCTGGGAAGACGGCAATGAAATTCAGGGCCGCGACAAAATTTCCGTCAATAACAACGAACTGGAAGAAAGCATCGAGTCCATTACCCGCTATGTCAAAGATGAAGAAGGCGGATTTACCCGTAAGCTCAAGCGCGTAATACTTACGTCGAAAAACTAGCGGCTTCACCCTTGCCGGAAAAACGAATCATACGATTCGGATTTGACGCAAGATTGGAAAACAGAAAACCAAAAACGGAAATATCCGACAGAAAACCTGTACGATAGGATATCAGGACAAATGAGCGTAAAATGCGGCCATACAGGCGCATATCGCGCTTGTCTGAAGTCTTTATGGACATAGGATTATCGAACCATCGAAACAAGGAATAAAGGAGAGTATTCACATGCCAGAACTGAATCAGAGAGCGAATATTAAAGTCATTGGCGTTGGCGGCGGCGGAAGCAATGCGGTCAATCGCATGGTTATGGACGGACTGCAGGGCGTAGATTTCTACATCGCCAACACGGACGTTCAGGTTATGAAAAGTTCCCCGGTAGAAAAGAAAATCGTACTGGGCAACGATTCGACCAAGGGACTTGGTGCCGGAGGCAACCCGGAAGTCGGCCGTAAAGCTGCAGAAGAAACTGAATCCGAAATCCGCGAAGCCATTAAGGGCGCGGACATGGTTTTCATTACCGCTGGAATGGGCGGCGGAACCGGAACCGGTGCTGCACCGCTCGTAGCCAAGCTGGCGAAAGAAGAAGGCGCGCTGACGATCGCGGTCGTTACCCGTCCGTTTACATTTGAAGGCAAACGCCGTTCCAACAATGCGGAACAGGGCATTGAGGAACTGAAAAAATATGTCGATTCCCTGATCGTTGTTTCCAACGACAATCTGCTTGAAGTCATCGGCCGCAAGCCGATCGAAGAAGCCTTCCAGGCTGCAGACAACGTACTTCGTCAGGGCGTTCAGACCATTTCGGATCTGATTGCGGTACCTGCCCTCGTGAACCTTGACTTTGCGGACGTTCGTTCCGTAATGGCCAACCAGGGTCGTGCTCTGATCGGTATTGGTATGGCAGACGGCGAAGACAAAGCGCTCAACGCTGCAGAAAAAGCCATCCAGTCCCCGCTGCTCGAATCGGATATTACCGGCGCAAAATCGGCGATCATCAACATCACCGGCGGCGACAAGGTTTCCCTGTATGATGCACAGAACGCGGTTGCGGTGATTCAGGATGCAGCCGGCGGCGACATCGACACCATTTTCGGTATCGCTATTAACGAACAGCTCGGCGACGCGATCATCGTTACCGTTATTGCAACGGGCTTTGAAGACGACGACGCACCGGCAGCGCGCAAGGCCGCAGTAAAGGGCGGAACCAAAAAGGCAGAACCTGCCGCTAAGGTTTCTTCCCTGTACACACAGCCGCAGGTAACGGCTGGCCGTGCTTCGGTAAGCGCGGAAGTCAAAGCGTCCGAGGATGAAAACATCCCGGATTTCTTCTTCCAGAATCGCTAATTCCATAAAAGATTTGGAAACGATTTAATTTTGAAAATTACAGAGCGAAAGGACCGAACAATCCTTTCGCTTTTTTGATGGAAAATGGGCATGCAGCCAGACAGCCGGACGAAAAAATTATGTTCAATTTTGTGAAATCCAAACCCCTCAATCTCGGTCCAGAAAGAGAGCTTTGAACGAAAAAGCAGATAAATTAACAACAAAGTGTTTTAATAAAGAGTATAGACGAGCTATCTGTTCCACTTTCTGACAATGGATCGGAAAATGGACAGAAAAAGGGCGGATTCTTGCCTTTGTTGCATTTGGTGCCGCCTCTCTTTATGATGAGTTCGAAAATTCTGGAGGTTTACTATGTCTTCACCACGACAATCAAGGCCGGAGAATCGGCGTACTTACCGTAATTCCGCACCGAAAAGCACCAGAAGATCGAACCCCCAGGGCCGGCGTTCTTCTGGAGCAGAAGACTGGTACGATGACGATTACGAGTACGTAAACGTCTCTTCGAAAGCCAGCCGCCGCAAGGCACCGACTGTTCCCAGTTCCGTCCGGAAAAAGAAAAAACGCAATCGCCGTCCCGGCATTCTGGCCTGGCTGATCAGCCTGGCTGCCTTATGTGCCGGCGGCTATTTCATTTTTGAGCTCTTCCGTCTCGACATTTTGCCGCTGATGTATCTCTTCATTTTCGTGGCCGTTCTCAGTCTGCTTCTTCTGCTTTTTGTGTGGATCTGGCTGGGCAAGACACGGCGGCCGGTATCCAGGACGATCATGGCTATTCTTGTGATCGTACTTGGCGTCGGCTGCGGCGTGGGTGGCGTCTATGCGCGGGCGACCGAAGATATGTTTACGGAAATTTCCTCGCTGACGGATCGCAAAGCCAACGTCATTTCCTTTTATACGCTCAAAGGCAACCATATTACGGAACCCGATCAGCTTAAGGACGGTACGGTAGGCTATGTAGACGGTCTCGATTCCCATACGCAGGACGCGTTAGAAAGCCTGCGCAAACAGGGCGCTTCCTTTACCCCCGTGCAGTACGATTCGATCTACTCGCTGGTCGACGCGCTCTTCGATCATGAAGTGACCACGATCGCCTTCCCGGAAAACAATCATGAAGAGCTGTACGAGGCCGCTAATGACGAAAACCAGTACAGCGCGCTGAATACGTTTGCCAACATCACGGACGAATACATTTACTATACCGATCGCGACGCGTCGTCTATCACGCCGTCCGATCCGGTTGCCAACATCATGAGTGATCCCTTTACGGTCCTGATTTCCGGAAACGACAGTTACGGAACGATCGATACGGTTTCCCGTTCGGATGTAAACATGTTAGTGACGGTGAATCCGCGAACCGCACAGATTTTGATGATCTCCATTCCGCGTGACACGTATGTGACGGTATCCTGCGAAAAGAATTCCCGTGCCTGCGAAGCGGTGGACGGCTCGACCGATAAGCTGACCCATACCGGCATTTACGGCGTGGGCACGACGGAAAGCACGATTGAAGATTTCCTGGGCGTGCCGATCAATTACTATGTACGTGTGAACTTCTCGTCGCTGATCAATCTGATCGATGCGGTCGGCGGCGTGGATATTGATGTACCGGAAGGACAGGAAGTGGAACGCTTTTACGCCAACGGAGAAGAAGGCGTGCATGCGGGCGTCAATCATCTCGACGGCGACCGTGCGCTTGCCTTTGCCCGGGAACGTCATGCGTATGTCGACGGCGACAACCAGCGTGTCAAAAATCAGGCGATGGTCATGAAGGCGCTGATTCGCAAATGCATGTCTCCATCGATGTTCATCAACTACCCGAAGGTGGCCAAAGCAGTATCGACGGCGATCGATACGAACATGAGCGCCCGGGAGTTGAAATCCCTCGTGACGCTGGAAATTGCCAGACGTCCGGACTGGAACATTCAGAACTATGCCATTGCGGGCGAATCGTCTTTTGAATACTGCGCGACGCTCAATACGACGGCGAGCGCTTCCATCGCCGTTCCGTCCATGGTGGAATACGCGAAATCGCTTATCGCGGATGTGCGTGCAGGCGAAACGATCGAAATTTCTCCCGAAGCCATTACCCCGTCGGTCGATCTCACACAGGATCAGACCCAGACGGAACAGGATAATGCCTACAACGAACCGCTCGTTACCGATCCGTACGGCTATGGTCAGGATTATGTCGATCCTGGCTACGATCCGTATCAGCAGCCGGCGCAGGATTACGGCTATACCGATCCGAATGTGCAGTACGATGCCTGGGGCAATCCCATCGATCCTTCGGCGAGTCCGTTCATCGGCTATGACGAATGGGGCAATCCGATCTACGGCGGATAGCCAAACCTTTCCTTTGAATTTTGTTCAGGCGAAAAGCAAATCGAAGCTTTTCGCCTTTTGTCTGAACCGGCAAAACGGTTCGCCTGGACGTGAGGCCCTTCTGCCTTTCCGCGCTCCTGCCGCTCTGTTTCCGCAGGACTGGAAACAGGGGAAAAAAGAGGAAATGAGCAGGGAAGGACTGAACCCGATATAATGAGGATGTTATGAAATTGGATATTACATCGCGCACAGCTGCTGCGAAGCTCAAATATTTCTGCTGGATCCTGCTGTTCTTTCTGCTGAGTCTGCTGGTCGGGATCTTCATGTTCAAATCCAGATAGCGGGAGGTTTCATGAAGACAAACAAGACCGCGCTGATCTGCATCAGCGACACGTACCTGCCAAGAGCCAGACTTCTCGCCAGACAGTATCAGAAGCATGGCGAAGAGACCGTTATTCTTACGCCGGATTTTTCGCACAAAACCAAGGCGCCCTTCTCGTCAGATGAAGAAGGCATCGTCAGGCTTCGCCATCGGCCCTACCAGAAAAACCTGTCGTGGCAAAGACTGCTGGGACATATGGAATTTGCCAGACGTGCCAAAACGTGGCTGGAAGACTGGAAGCCGGATCGCATCCATTGTCTGATTCCGGCCAATTCGCTGGCGATGGAAATTGGACGCTACAAGCGAAAGCATCCGGACGTCTGCCTGATTTTTGATATCAACGATCTGTGGCCTGAATCGCTGCCGGTCGGCTCCTGGTTTGGCAAAACGCCGCCGGCCTGGATCTGGAAGCATATGCGAAACGGCTATTTAAAAGACGCGGATCTTCTGGCCAGCGAATGCGCTCTGTTTCAGAAAAAAATTCAGGAGCAGACCGGTCTGCCCGCGCAGGTGATGTACTGGTCGGCCGGAACGGAAGAAACTTTTACAGCGCATTCTGCTTTTGAAGATACGGAGCATCTGAATCTCTGCTATCTGGGGTTTGTCAACAACATCATTGACCTCGATACGATGGAAACTCTGTTTCAGGCGCTTCATGCACGTACGGCGGTTCGCCTGCATCTGATTGCGCAGGGACAGCGCCGCGACGAAATGGTCGAGCGGCTTTCCCCGTACTGTGAAATCATCGATTACGGAGCCGTCTATGATCCAGAGCAGAAACAGTCGATTTTTGATGCCTGCGCGTTTGGCATCAACATTATGAAACCGGACGTACAGGCCGGCCTTTCCATGAAGACGCTCGATTATTTACAGGGCGGGCTTCCGGTCATTAACAGTCTGGAAGGCGATGTGCACGACTGGATCGAAGAGTACAGATGCGGGATCAACATCGACCGCAGCCGTCTCGAACAGACCGCAAAGGAAATTGCGGAGGCCGCTCAAAATCAGTTAGAGGCCATGCGAAAGGCGGCCCGTCAGGTTTTTGAAACGGATCTGTCTCTGTCGGCGTTTGAAAAAAGCTTTGAAATCCTGTGGCAAAGCGAGCAGAATCTCACAAAACACAGCAGGAAATGAATTCAGAATGGCCCATTGGAATAAAGCCGGGCGTTTGTAAGCGGAGTATGCGCGCAGGCGGGCGGCTTTTTTTGCGATCTGTCGCGCAAAAGATCACAATACGGAATATGGATCATTCTGCCCGTCTGGATGTATAAACCTTTCGGCAGGCTGTACTTGCGGGATAAAATCGCGGCGTGACTGCATGAGACATACGCAGACGGTTTCTGTAGCAGGCAGAAATGGATTTTCCATCCCCCCCCCAGAAAAATTCAAAGTGTGGCCCGCGGCTATGCATCGAATTTTTCAAAGGAAAATCCGCAGTCGATCTTCTTTTCATTTTGTTTTATCCTTTGCGGCGCAGACTGGCGCTGCAGTCTGGTACAAGGAGGCTTCATGAACCCATCGAATCCCATTCGCCTGTCTCTGGCGATGACCACATATAACGCAGAAGTGTATCTGATCGAACAGCTCGAGTCGATCCGTCTGCAGACGATGCCTTTTGATGAAGTCGTCATCGTTGATGATGCTTCCAGAGATCACACCGTCGAAAAAATCCGCGAATATATCGCCACATACCATCTCGCCGGCCGCTGGTTTCTGCACGTCCATACCGAGAACACCGGCTTTGTCCGCGCCTTTCGTGATGCGCTGAGCCGCACGCGGGGCGAATATATTTTTCTGAGCGATCACGATGACATCTGGAAACCAGAAAAAGTCGAACACATGATGAAGATGTTTGATAAGCATGTGGAACTGCTGGCGCTCGCTTCTTCCTTTTCGCTGATTGATGCCCAGGACCGTCCAATCGAAGGCAAGTCGAGCAGCCGGCGAAGCAACCATAATCTCATTCGCCGTCCGCTGCCGCGCGGCCAGTTTTCGTGGCTGACCTTTGAAGATCTGATGGGCTACAACGTCTCGCCAGGATGTACGCTCGCGCTGACCAGGCGGCTGAAGGATGAGTACCTGTCTACGCCGGTCGATATGAATCTGCCCCATGACTGGGCGATCTGCGCGATCGCAGCCATTCAGAACGGTCTGGGCTATCTCGACGAGGAACTGATGGGCTATCGCCAGTACCCCGGCAACACGCTCGGTCTCACTCGCCGCAGCGACTACGAAAGCCGTCTGCATGCTTCGTGGCAGGACTATCTCCAGAAAGAAGCGCTCCTCTCGCTGACGCTTCAGTTTCAGGCCGAGCTGCAGATGATCGAAAAGATGGAAGAAGTCCGCTCGTTTTACGCGCAGAGAGCCCAGGCGCTCAGCCACCGCTCCCTGTTTGAACTCAGCTCGCTTCTGCTTTCCCATCAGGGCAGCGGATTCCGCCTGACGCTTGGCATGGACATCAAATCCATTCTTTCTTCTTCCTCTTCTTCCGCTACTGCGCAGCAGGAAGCCAGAGCGTTCAATCCGATCGATCCATCCTCCAGAAAAGAAGAAAAAGAAGCAGAAACCGATCCGAAAGGAAACCGCCCGCAAAATGAAACGGATCGGAAAAAGGCAGCCCGAAAAGCGGACGGAAAGGCGGACGCATGAGTTCGAGACTGTCCATTTCGGTCGTTCTGGCTACCTATAAAGGCGCACCCTGGCTGAACGCGCAGCTCGATTCCATTGCCGATCAGCTATGGGTCGGCGATGAGCTGATCATCAGCTGCGATGGCGGTTTAAGCGAAGATCTTGAAATCGCGGAACGCTTTGCCAAAGCCCATCCGGATTTGCGGATCCGTATTTTAAGCGGCCCGGGTCTTGGCGTCGTGCGCAACTTTGAATTTGCGCTCAGTCAGGCAAGACGGGAAATTATCGTGTTCTGCGATCAGGATGATGTCTGGAAACCGGGCAAGCTCGACTTATACCGTCACGGCTTTCGCGAAGAGAACGTCATGGCGATGCTTCACGATGCCTCGATATGCGATGCTGATCTTCACGTGATTGAACCTTCCTTTTATCAAAGCCACGGCTCGAAGGAAGGATTCTGGAACAATCTGCTTCGCAATTCGATGATCGGCTGCTGCATGGCAGTGCGAAAGGAAGTCGTGGACGCAAGCCTTCCCTTTGGAAAGATTCCCATGCACGATCAGTTTCTGGGCCTGCAGGCCTATCGCATGGGCAAGGTGGTTTTCAGCCCGAAAAACTGTCTGGACTATCGACGGCATGGAAACAACGCGTCTTCGCTCAAATCGAGTTCTCTGCAAAATCAGATTCAGTGGCGCCTCCAGCTGATCGGCGCGCTGCTTCGCCATCCCGTTCCTAAGCAAAAGGCAAAATCAAGATAAGGAAGAACACGGAGGTCCGGCAATCCGGGCTTTTTTACGGAAGTGCGTATCCTCCGAGAAAAAAGCGCCGTGCCTAAAGCTGAACAGATTCGGAATGAGCAGAATTTGGGAAAAATGTGGGAGAAAAATCGCCAGAAAAAACCATTAAAAATCCGTGAATGCTCTTACATTTCGTATGTTGTGGGACGTGCGCCGTATCATTTCCCATCTTTTCTTTTTTTGGCTAAGATGGAGCTGAACGGAAAAGGAGAACTGAAGAGATGAAAGGCATCATTCTTGCCGGCGGATCCGGAACAAGACTCTATCCATTAACCAAAGTAACCAGCAAACAGCTTCTTCCTGTTTTTGACAAGCCGATGATTTATTATCCAATGTCCATTCTGATGGAAGCTGGCATCCGGGAGATCATGATTATTTCTACCCCGGAAGACACGCCTCGCTTTGAGGAACTGCTCGGCGACGGCAGCCAGTTCGGTCTGGAGCTGACGTACAAAGTACAGCCCTCGCCCGATGGACTGGCGCAGGCATTTATTTTAGGCAAAGATTTTATCGAAAACGATTCCGTCGCCATGATTCTTGGCGATAATATTTTCCATGGTCACGGTCTGACCAAACGGCTTGTGGAAGCTGCCGGCAGAGACAGAGGCGCTACGGTATTTGGCTATTATGTAGAAGATCCGGAACGCTTTGGCGTTGTCGAGTTTGACGAAAACGGCAAAGCCGTCAGCCTGGAAGAAAAACCGGCCGAACCGAAATCCAACTATGCGGTTACCGGTCTGTATTTTTATGACAACAAAGTCGTGGATTACGCCGCCCATCTTCAGCCTTCCGCCCGCGGCGAGCTGGAAATTACCGATCTGAACAAGATTTATCTCGATCAGGGCGAACTGAACGTCACCCTGCTTGGCGACGGCTTCACCTGGCTCGACACCGGTACGCATGAATCTCTGGTGGATGCCACCAACTTCGTGAAAACCGTTGAAGAACACCAGCACCGCAAAATTGCCTGCCTGGAGGAAATCGCCTACCGGCAGGGCTGGATCGATCGCGAACAGCTCGAGAAAACGTACGAGATTTACAAGAAAAATCAGTACGGCGCCTATCTCAAAAAGCTGCTCGATCGCAAATACATTGATAAAAACCAGAAATAGCGGTCTGCTCGGAAGAAAAACAGATCCAAAGCCGGACAAAAGGCCGGCCGACATTCAAGAGGAAATAAGCATGAAAGTGATTGAAACGGAAATTCCAGGCGTGCTGATCGTGGAAACCGACGTTTTCGGCGATCATCGCGGCTACTTTACGGAAACCTATTCCAAACCCAAATACGAAAAGCTCGGCATTACGGTCGACTTCGTTCAGGACAACATGTCCTTTTCCGCAGCCGAAGGCACGCTGCGCGGTCTGCACTGGCAGAACCCGCCGTATGCGCAGTCTAAGCTCGTCAGCTGCACGAAGGGGAAAGTCATCGACGTTGCGGTCGATATCCGCAAAGGTTCTCCAACCTTCGGCAAATGGGTTTCCTGCGAACTGTCGGCGGACAACCATCGCCAGTTCTTTATCCCGCAGGGCTTTGCGCACGGCTTTCTGACCCTGACGCCGGATGTGGAATTCCGCTATAAAGTCGACAATGTCTACGACAAGGCATCGGAGGGCAGCATCCGCTATGACGACCCGACCGTCGCCGTCGACTGGGGCATGCTTCTTAATGGACGCGAACCCGTGCTCAGCGACAAGGACCGCATTTCGCCGGTTCTCGAAGACGCCAACAACCTGTTCGTTTACGATGACATGATGAAAGGAAACTAGCCATACATGAAAATTCTCGTTACTGGAGGAGCCGGATTCATCGGTTCCAACTTTGTTGAATACATGGTCAATACGTATCCGGAAGATGAAATCATCAACCTGGACGCGCTGACTTACGCCGGAAATCTGGAAAGTCTCAAGAGCGTAGAAAACAAGCCGAACTACAAGTTTGTCAAAGGCGACATCGCTGATCGTGACTTCATTTTCGATCTGTTTGAAAAGGAACGTCCCGATATCGTCGTGAACTTCGCCGCCGAAAGCCACGTCGACCGCTCGATCGAAGATCCGGAAATCTTCGTAAAATCCAACGTTCTTGGCACAACGACTCTGCTCGATGCCGCAAAAGAATACGGCGTTAAACGTTTCCATCAGGTATCGACCGATGAAGTGTACGGCGACCTGCCGCTCGATCGTCCGGATCTGTTCTTCACGGAATCCACGCCGCTCCATACGAGCTCGCCGTATTCTTCGTCCAAAGCCGCTGCGGACCTGTTCGTTCAGGCGTACCACCGCACGTACGGCCTGCCGACAACGATTTCCCGCTGCTCGAACAACTACGGACCGTACCAGTTCCCGGAAAAGCTCATCCCTCTGATGATCGCCCGCGCGCTCGATAACGAAAGCCTGCCGGTTTACGGCGACGGCGCCAACGTGCGCGACTGGCTGTACGTTCTCGACCACTGCAAGGCCATCGACCTGATCCTGCGCAAAGGCAAGGAAGGCGAAGTCTACAACATCGGCGGCCACAACGAAAAGAGCAACCTCGAAGTCGTTAAGGCGATCCTCAAGGCACTCGACAAGCCGGAATCCCTGATCACATACGTAGCGGACCGTAAAGGTCACGACCGCCGCTATGCGATCGATCCTGCAAAAATCGAAAAAGAACTGGGCTGGGTACCGGAAGAAAACTTCGATACCGGCATCCAGAAAACGTTCCAGTGGTATCTGGACAACCAGGACTGGTGGAAAAACATTCTCAACGGAGAATACAAAAACTACTTCCAGAAAATGTACGTCGACAAAGGAAGAGTCGACCAGTAAAACCGTCTCGCTATTGAGGCATACACGCTTATGAACCCGCAGCCGGAGGGGCGAAACAGCTTCGTCCGTCCGGCTTCTTTTCGTTTTGAGCACAGAGGAGGATTGAAAATGAAAATTCTTGTTACCGGCGCAAAAGGCCAGCTCGGACACGACATCATGGTGCAGGCCAAGGAGCGCGGCATTGACGCCGTCGGCGTCGATGTAGCGGAAATGGACATCACCAGGCAGAATCAGGTTGAAGAAGTCATTTCCCGCGGCGATTACGACGCCGTCATTCACTGCGCCGCCTGGACCCAGGTGGACAAGGGCGAAGAACCCGAACTGTTTGAAACCGTAGAAGCCATCAACGCGACCGGAACCGGCTATATCGCCAAAGTGTGCCGCGAACTCGACATCCCGCTGATGTATTTCTCGACGGACTACGTCTTTGACGGCCAGGGTGCGGAACCGTGGAAAGTGGATGATGAAAAAAATCCGCTGAACGTTTATGGCCTGACCAAATCGGAAGGCGAGGACTACGTGTTCCAGAACCCGAAAAACTTCGTTCTGCGCATTTCCTGGGTATTTGGCGCCAACGGCATCAACTTCATCAAGAAAATGATGCAGCTGTCCGAAACCCACGACACCCTTACCGTCGTTGACGATCAGGTCGGTCTGCCGACGTACACATGGGATCTCGCCCGTCTGAGCCTGGATATGATTCAGACCGACAAATACGGCACGTACCATGTGGCCAACAGCGGCGACTACATTTCCTGGTACGATTTTGCCAAGGAAATTTTCGCCCAGACCGGACGTCACGTAAAAGTCATTCCAGTCGGCTCCGATCAGTATCCGGCTAAGGCGAAACGTCCGTCCAACTCCCGCATGGACCTTTCCCGCATCGCTGCAGAAGGCTTTGAACCACTCCCTGCATGGCAGGATGCGCTCGCCCGCTATCTGAAAACTATGGATCTGGCTTAATCTGGCTAAAGCCTGCCTGTTCGAATTTACGAAATTTACGCTCTGTCATCCGGCAGGGCGTTTTTCTTTTGGACGATTGGAAAAGGCCGGTCTTCGCGTTTAAAAACCGGCAAAAGAAAACGGATGCCCGAAGGCATCCGAAACAAATCAAAGATAAAGCGGGCACGCAAATCCAGATAACAGAAGGAAGACATAGATCTGTTTTTGCGCTTATGCGTTTGGCTCTGGCTTTGGCTTGCACTTGAACAGGGAACGGCAATGTTTCCAGATCCACCGTCCCAGGGAATGGAGCGGATGGAACGATTCGGAAATCATGCCGGTGCGCTCGATGAACAGTTCAATGACGAGCAGAAGAAGCAGGATCAGAACGACACCGGCTTTTCGGCTGTAAATGTAAATGAACGCGCTCATGCCAAACAGGAACGTAATGCCGCACATGATGATGACCGAATTGGTCTGGCCAAACCGCTTGAGCAGCTGATGGTGCAGATGGGATCGGTCCGCCTGATCGACCGGAATGTTATGAATCTTGCGGCGCAGGATCGCGGAGAGCGTATCGATAATCGGCAAAACGAGAAGCAGAATCGGCAGGCCAAGGGTAATGGTTGTCGACGATTTGAATCCGAGAAGGGAAAAGGAAGAAACGATGGAACCCAGAAACAGAGATCCGCAGTCACCCATGAAAATCGAAGCGGGATGCGCGTTGTAGAGCAGAAAGCCAAGTACCGCGCCGGAAAGCATCAAGGAGAGGATGACCATATCGCTGCGCTTGTCGACAAACGAAATCGAACAGATGACGGCCAGCACAATGAGAATCATGCCGCCGCAAAGTCCGTCGAGACCGTCGAGCAGATTGATCGCATTCGTGATGCCGACCACCCAGAGGATGGTGAAGATCGAACAGATCAGATCCGAGCGGATGGCCCAGCCAAAGATGCGCAGGGTATCGACGCGTATGCCGTAGTGAAGCAGAATCAGCGACGCCAGCACCTGCAAAATGAATTTGACCTTGGCCGGAAGATCCACAAAATCGTCAGCAAGACCGATGAAAAACATCATCGAGCTGGCGAGATAAATGCCGAGTATGGAACGGTCCGCCTGCCCGTTGAGCAGCAGCGCACAGGAGAAAGCCAGATAAATGGCTATGCCGCCGATCCGGGAAATACGGCCGTGATGAATGGTACGGTTATTGATTTTCGCCCAGGCATCTGATGGATACGACAGCCGCTTGATCAGGGGAATGAGTGCGGCTGAAATCAGAAAAGGCGTAATGAACGCCATGACAGCAGTCACGGACTTCCTCCTTTCCAGGACAGTGAGAGCCCTTATGCCATTATGACAAAGAAATTCATTTTTTGGTATTTCATCCGTTCGCCCGAGTTTGCGACTGTGTCTGTATACGGGTCTGCACAAAGACGACACTCGCAGAGCGTTTCCGGGAAAAGCCGGACGGGGCCAGCGGATTTGGTTATACTGTTCTGTATCAGGATAAGGCGATACGTCTGTTTCAATGTACAGAACTGGGGGATTGGACTATGAAAAAGATGCTCCTTCTTTACAATCCTGTGGCCGGAGACCGAAGAATTCAGAACAGCCTCTCCGATCTCGTCAATCAGATGACGGGAATGGGCTATCTGGTTACGGTGTATCCGACACAGAAACCGGGAGATGCCAGCGAAAAGCTGAAAAATCTGGATCTGAGCGGCTGCGACCGTCTGGTCATCTGCGGCGGCGACGGGATGCTGCACGAAGCGCTCAACGGCTGGATGGCTGGAAAAAACATGCCATTGCTGGGCTATATTCCTTCCGGCACCGTCAATGACTTTGCCAACTCGCATGAAATTCCGCTCAAGCTGAGCGAAGCCGCTGAAATTGCGGGCGGCGACTGGTGGGCGCCCATCGATGTCGGTCAGTTTAACGAGGAATATTTTTCCTATGTGGCCGCCTTCGGTCTGGGCACCTCGGTTTCCTATCTGACGGCGCAGGAGCGCAAAAACCGCCTCGGTTCGATCGCCTACGTTCTGGAAGCCCTTGGCCGCGTGGATTTTGCCCATTGGGAAAACAACTGTGAAACGCTGGAAATCGAATGGGAAGGCGGTTCGCTGCAGGGCGACTTTCTGTATGGCATGGTTTCCAATTCCCGCTATATCGCCGGATCGGATCTGTTTACCCGAAACATTTATAACTGGCACGACGGACTGCTCGAGGGTGTCTTTATTAAGCGCCCGATGAATATCAGCGAGCTCAACCAGATCATTTCCTGCCTCATGCGCTCTTCTTTTGACAATCCGCTCATGATGCAGGTGCAGTCGCCCTGGTTCCGGTTGAAAGGGGAAAACATCCCGTGGACGCTCGATGGCGAATACGGCGGCGTGCACGATATCGTCGAGGCCCGCGCCGTTTCTTCGGCTCTCAATCTCGCTCTGCCCAAATCGCACGTGCAGGAAGCGGCCGACTGGCTCGCCGCACTCCACCCGGATGTTCCGCTGGCGCTGCCCGAAAATCCCGCGAGTAAGGAAAACGCCCAAGGGGACGGTCCGCATGGAAAATGATCTCATTTTAAATCCGTCGCAGACCGAAGCGGTCGAAGCCATTGAAGGCTACGTCCGGGTTGTTGCGGGCGCCGGTTCCGGAAAGACGCGAACACTCGCCGCCCGGTATGCCTTTCTGATCGAGATCGGCATGATTCCGGAAAGCATTCTGGCAATTACGTTCACGAACAAAGCGGCAGCCGAAATGAAATCGCGCATCCGCTCACTCACCGGAGACGATCAGTGCGGGACGATCTGTACGTTCCATTCGCTCTGTTCGATGATCCTGCGCGAGGAAAGCCACATCATCAGCTATCCGAAATCGTTTGTGGTGCTCGACAACGCGGATATCGATCAGCTTCTGCGGCAGGTGTACGACGAAAAGGGACTGACGCTTCACGACATGACGTTTTCCAAGGCGCGGGACATGATTGAAATCCGCAAGATCAAGGACGAGCCGAACTACCGGGAAGATCTCGTGGCGCTCTCGCCCGCAGCCATTCAGAAAAAATACGAAAACGCGATCGATCCGCAGGATCAGATTTTTTACGGGTATCTGAGCGCGCAGAAGAAAAACTTCGGCCTCGACTATAACGATCTGATTTTGCTGACGCTGAAAATCTTTGACGAAAATCCCGATGTCGCCCGCAAGTGGCAGCAGCGGTTTGAATACATCATGGTGGACGAGTTCCAGGACATCGACGGTCTGCAGTACCGCCTGATCGATGCGCTGGCCAAAGTTCATCACAATCTGTTTGTGGTCGGCGATCCCGACCAGACCATTTATACGTGGCGCGGCGCCAACGTACGCCGTCTGCTCGATTTTGATGAACATTTTCATCCGTGCCAGACGGTGCTGCTCAACGAAAACTACCGCTCCACGCCTCAGATTCTGAAGACGGCCAACTCGCTCATTTCCAAAAACGCGAACCGGATCGACAAGGATCTGATACCCTTTCTGCCGGATGGAAAACCGGTGGAAGCCGGTCATTTTGAAACGCCGGAAAAAGAAGCAAAATGGATCGCCTCGCGCATCGCTTCCCGTCATGAGGAAGGCGTGGCGTATCGTGACATGGCCATTTTGTACCGCGCTCATTATTTAACGCGTCCGATTGAAGACGCGCTCATTGCGGCGCACATTCCGTACGCCGTGTATTCGGGCGTGCCGTTTTTCTCGCGTGCGGAAATCAAGACGACGCTCTCGTACTGCCGCATGCTGCTGTACCGGGACGATCTCGACTTTTTGCGCACGATCAACGATCCGCCGCGCAACATTGGAAAAGGCCGCATCGCCTTTTTAAAGGACTATGCCGAACAGAGGGAAATCTCGCTCTATCAGGCGCTCGTCGAAAACAGCGAAAGCGACTATTTCGCGTCGACCAAAGCGGCTGAGTATATCGCGGTCGTGGAAGAAACGGTATGGCAGGACCGGCTGATCAGCCAGGTGCTCGATGAAGTGCTTGACCGCTCCGGCTACGAAAAGGAACAGCGCCTGCGCGGCGCCCAGGATCGCCTCGACAATCTTGCCGAACTGAAGCAGGCGGCTGCCGAATTTGAAGTGTCGTGGGGAGAAGATACGACGCTCGAATCGTGGCTGAACCAGAACGCGCTCTTTTCCGCTGCTGATGGACAGACGACCAGCGATCAGGTACGCCTGATGACCATTCATACGGCGAAGGGACTGGAATTTGACACCGTCTTTCTGCCGGCGCTCGATGAAGGCATTTTCCCGTCGAGGCAGACGAAAACCCGCCCGCAGATGGAAGAAGAGCGGCGCCTGATGTTTGTCGCCCTGACCCGCGCCAAAAAGGAGCTGTATCTCAGCGATGCACAGGGCATCCTGCATTCGGGATCGAATCGCATGCCTTCGCGCTTTCTCTTTGATATCGGGCTGGAAAACGCCGTCTGGCAGCCGCCGATTCCAGAAGATCTCATTCAGGCCGCGACCCGCTTCATCTCGCTGCGCTCCCGTTCTTTAAAAGGGGAGTCGGAAAACGAAAACGAGCTGCAAAGCGGCGATCGCATCGCGCATCCTGTCTTTGGAGAAGGCATCATTCTCGATCTGGATCGACAGGCACAAAAAATCGTGATTCAGTTTGATAAACTGAGCACGACGCGTACGCTTTCCCTGCACGCCCGCCTGAAAAAAATCGGAGGCGATCCGGAAGCCATTTTGCATTAAGCCTGCGCTTTCTCTTCGAAAAGGCAGATGAAAGATCTCCCGGAGGGTGCAGGACGTATACTCAAAAAGAAAAAAATAAAACCGCATCTTCTGGATGCGTATGGGGATAGAAAGCCATATCGGCTTTCGTGAAAATACAGCCAGCGGCTGTATGGAAAAGGGGACTGAAAAGGAAATGGATACAGAAAAGAAGCCCGCGGCGCCTGAAAACAGCCAGCCGGAGACTTCGGCGGCCGCAACAGGGGATCGGGCCGCTGGAAGTCCGCCTTTACGGCGAGCAAAAATCAGCGCCTCCAACACGCCAAAAATCGTAAAACCGAAAACGGCGAATGCCAGTACAAATAAAAATGAAACCGAGGCGCATAGTGATGGTGCGATTGATCGTCTGGAACGGGAAAAGCCGCTGACACGTCTGATGGAAGAAGCCGAACGCCAGGAAGAGGCCGGCGAAAGCCCGAAGACAGAAACTGCACCGTTCGGTTCGGAACCCGCCGCCAGTGCGGATTCAAATTCCGATTCGAGTGCGCAAGAGGAAAAAGAGAGCGAAGTATCCAAAGAAGCAAAAACGCCAAAAGCGCCAAAAGGGCCTTCCCGCTTTGCCAGACTGGTACGAAAGCCGGGGTTCTGGTGTCTGCTGATCTGCCTGCTTGCCGTGTTCTGGCTGCTCTATTCGATGCTGGAACTCGGTCTGCTGCGTCTTTCGGCCGCCGCCTGGATTGTCGGACTGGCCGCGGCGGCTATGACCGTTGCGGGGTTCTGGTTTTTCGAAACCCGAAACCGTCTGTGGTCCATTCCAGCCGTCTTTCTTTGCGTGGCCATTGTCGTAACGTGCTTTTTTGGTCAGCGCTATGTGCATTCGATTTCCAGAGAAATCGATCAGCTGAGCGACTATGGTCAGGAATACACGCTGAGCGCCGGATTATACGTACCGAACGCGGTACCGCTCCAGACGATTGACGCTCTGGAAGGCCAGATTGTCGGCGTTCTTGACAGTCGCGGCAACGAAACGAATGAAAAAGTTCTGGACCGTCTGAAAGAAGAAGGCGTGACGGTGCGTACCGAATCGTACAGCACGCTCCAGCAGCTCAACAAAGCCGTTCGCGGCCAGAAAGTACGTGCCGCCATTCTGACGCCGACGGAAATTAAGCTGATTCATGAATTTTCCAATGGACAGACGTCCAACGGCGATCTGACAAGCGCGCTGAACGTCAGCTGGTCGACCGGTCTGGTCGAAGAAAACCAGCCGCTCGATCTCAACACGCAGCCGTATACCGTTCTGGTTTCCGCTTCGGATACGCGGCTGAATACCCAGATGTACACGTCGACAATGACGATGCTGCTGACCGTCAACCCGACGGCGCATCAGGTGCTCGTCACCGTTATTCCGCGCGCGCTGGCTCTGCCGGCCAAATGCGACGGCACGCTGGGCTGTCCGGCCGATGGCGCTGCCGACCGTGCCGGTCTGCTTTCCAATTACACGCTCGAAGCGCAGCGGCAGGCGCTCGAAGAAGAATTCGGCACGTCGATTGATTTTACCGTTCAGGTCGATCTGGCCGCGGTCGTTTCGCTGTTTGATGAAATGGACGGCCTGTATCAGTCGGGCGGACGGGAATACGAAATCGCTTCAGCGATTACGGTCAATCCGGATAAAGGCGTATCCGGACCGAAAATCCGTCAGATTCTCGGCTCCCTGTCCAACTACTCCGGAAACGATTTCGACCAGGAACTGAACCAGTTTGTCATGTTCTGCGATCTTGCCCAGGCCAGAAAGCAGATTTCGTTTACGAACATTCCGTCCCTGCTTCGTATTCTCGACGGATCGATGATCACATCGTTCAACTACGAACAGCTCTGCACGCTCATATGGCAGTACGTTCTTGAACCGGAACCGTTCACGTGCTGGTATTCGACCGTTTCCGGGGAATACCAGACCCAGTATTCCGCCGTTCTTCGCGATTCGGCGTACATGTTAATTCCCGATCCGGAATCGCTGGATCAGGCGAAGACGGCGATTCAGTCCATTCTCAGCGGCCACGAACCGCAGACGTCCCGCATCGAACGAAGCGATGAACCGGCACCGGCTTCCGAACCCAATGCAGAATCGGATCCAGCAGCCCAGCCGGAAACGTAGCCCGAAGCGGCAGAAAACGGCATCGTACAGGATGCGGGAAATGAAGTTCAGCCGGAACTGGTACCGGCCGGACAGTAATCAGCATTAAAAAAGAAGTGTGAGGCGCTTTATGTATAAAACCAAAGATCTGTATACCCATGAACATTCCCTGGCCAAAAACTGGCTGGATCAGTTTGAATACCCCTGGCAGGCTTTAGGAAAAATCAATGAACTGATTCTGACGCTGTGTCACGATCTGCCGGCGGAGTATGAAGAAAAGGAACCAGGTATTTTCGTTCATAAAAGTGCAGAGATCGCACCGACCGCGGTTTTAAAAGCACCCTGCATTATCGGTCCGGATACCGAAGTGCGTCCAGGAGCCTTCATTCGCGGCAACGCGCTCGTCGGTGCGCACTGCGTGGTCGGCAACTCCACCGAATTAAAAAACGTGATCCTTTTTGATCACGTTCAGGTTCCGCATTACAACTACGTCGGCGATTCCATTCTCGGCTATCGCTCGCATATGGGCGCAGGCTCGATTACGTCCAATGTAAAAAGCGACAAGTCGCTGGTTGTCGTCAGCGACGGCAAGGAAAAAATCGAAACCGGTCTGAAAAAATTTGGCGCCATGCTGGGCGACGATGTAGAAGTCGGCTGCAATTCCGTTCTCAATCCGGGAACGGTAATCGGCCGCCATACGAACATTTATCCGCTCTCGAGTGTCCGTCATGTGATCCCTGCCAATTCGATTTTCAAGGACAAGGATCATATCGTCTCGAAAAAGTAACGCGCATACGAATCCGTATCCATTCAAAAGAAAGTAGTCTTTGTCTCGGTTTCTGCCAAAGCGAGGACTGCTTTTTGTTTTGGCCAAAAAGCCGGTAAGCGTCAAATAAAAGACGGGTATTTTCTCGACCGCCTCCTTGGGATAATTCCTTTATTCAAGGAGGCTTTTTCATGGAATCAATCATCCCTGCAATCGATCTCGGTATCGATTTCTCCAAAG
>NZ_JAHDSX010000190.1:0-231 GCF_020969955.1 Allobaculum fili
ATCTGGTTTCCATCCAGACTGAACGCACCTTTGGGCGCCTCCGTTACTCTTTGGGAGGCGACCGCCCCAGTCAAACTGCCCGCCTGGCACTGTCTATGAGTTTCCTCTATGTTAGGGCTTCAAATCATCAGGGGCGGTATCCCAACGTCGGCTCCAAGAATACTGGCGTACTCTTTTCTTCGCCTCCCGCCTATCCTGTACATGATCATCCAAAACCCAATACCAGGCTGC
>NZ_JAHDSX010000191.1:0-231 GCF_020969955.1 Allobaculum fili
ACTTCTTCAGGGGACGATGACGCCACTCATCAACAACCGGATAGACACGATCAGTGATGTTTGAAATCGTATCCGCAGAGACCGGGAAGCCATAGATATCCTGGATGATGTCGGAGATGTCGCGCTGTGACATACCCTGCCCATACATACGCAGGATCTTGTCCTCGATATCGGAAATATCCCGGCTGCCTTTAGGAACAGCCTGCGGTTCGAATGTACCAAGGCGATCAC
>NZ_JAHDSX010000192.1:0-227 GCF_020969955.1 Allobaculum fili
GATGAAGATCTTCGAGGAGCTCGTTGCGGATTGTCTGGTAAGGGTTCGGCACATTCATGTATTAATTTTAACATATTTAGAGCGATAGATAAAGTAAATAGGATGATTTATCTTGATATTCCTTCAAGAAAATCATCCTTTTAAATTGGTTTAAACATACTTATAAGTTCGTGGCAGAAATGCCGGCTGGGGAACAATCGACAGACCGGAAAGCAGAGAAGCCAGCT
>NZ_JAHDSX010000193.1:0-226 GCF_020969955.1 Allobaculum fili
TCGATCTGACATCCTATGACAGTTTTGTGAAACAGAACGGTATTCAAAGCGGAATTATGGTTGGTGATAAAGGGTTTCCCGTCAAATCGATCGAAGAAGTCCTTAAAGACTGCCCGCAGCTTCATTATTTCAACCCGCTTCATCGGAATGCCAAGCTTGCCTTCGATCATGAGATGTATAACTTCGAGGGAGTGATCGAAGGCTGCTGCGGCTTTCTAGGGCAGAT
>NZ_JAHDSX010000194.1:0-222 GCF_020969955.1 Allobaculum fili
TGTTTCAGTTCACCGGGTTTCTCTCCATTTGCATGGATGACTGGCTATAAAACCAGCCGGGTTCCCCCATTCGGATATCCGTGTGTCGTCGCTTCCCTGACAGCTCGGCACGGCTTTTCGCAGCCTGACGCGTCCTTCATCATTCAAGAGTGGCAAGGCATCCTCCGTACGCCCTTCCTTGCTTGATCTAGTTCTCTAACTTTGGTTCTAGTTATGCTTGT
This sequence comes from Allobaculum fili, assembly GCF_020969955.1. Taxonomy (NCBI): domain Bacteria; kingdom Bacillati; phylum Bacillota; class Erysipelotrichia; order Erysipelotrichales; family Erysipelotrichaceae; genus Allobaculum; species Allobaculum fili. The sequence continues at coordinate 222 of NZ_JAHDSX010000194.1, forward strand.
T
>NZ_JAHDSX010000195.1:0-219 GCF_020969955.1 Allobaculum fili
TCCAGAAGCGCGTCGACCTCTGGACTGTATTTCCGAGGTTGTCTGGATGAACTGTCGTATGAAGGCGGATCGATACACTCCTCAATAAACGTTCGGCTGTTTTCGTGGGTTGGATCAGCTTCCAGAGACTCTCTCTTTTCCTTGTACTTCCTGTAATACTTCTCACCAGTGGTTCTCGAGATCGAGCACAGCGCAGCGGCTTTTCTGGATGAGACTCCT
>NZ_JAHDSX010000196.1:0-217 GCF_020969955.1 Allobaculum fili
TGCCAGGCGGGCAGTTTGACTGGGGCGGTCGCCTCCCAAAGAGTAACGGAGGCGCCCAAAGGTGCGTTCAGTCTGGATGGAAACCAGATTTAGAGTGTAAATGCATAAGCGCGCCTGACTGCGAGGCCAACAAGCCGAGCAGGGACGAAAGTCGGGATTAGTGATCCGGCGGTGCCGAATGGAAGGGCCGTCGCTCAACGGATAAAAGCTACCCTGG
>NZ_JAHDSX010000197.1:0-212 GCF_020969955.1 Allobaculum fili
GTTCGACTTGCATGTATTAGGCATGCCGCCAGCGTTCATCCTGAGCCAGGATCAAACTCTCCATTTGATATTGACTCAAACGCTTATGCGTTTAATGTTTCGTGAATAAATGATTGTTCGAGTACTTATTGTGATTTTAAGAATCGACGTTGTGTATTTCGAATTTCTTGATCTGTCTGTAAAGTTTTCAAAGAGCCATCTGTTTGTGAGAA
>NZ_JAHDSX010000198.1:0-206 GCF_020969955.1 Allobaculum fili
GGGCAGCCAAGCAGGGATCGGATAAGCGCTGAAAGCATCTAAGCGCGAAGCCGAGCCCAAGATAAGATCTGCGGTATATAAGACCCCTTGAAGACGACAAGGCGATAGGCTGGAGATGGAAGCGAAGTGATTCGCGGAGTTGGCCAGTACTAATCGGTCGAAAGCTTAATCTAAGATTCGAGAAAGCTATACGCAAGAAGCCACTA
>NZ_JAHDSX010000199.1:0-203 GCF_020969955.1 Allobaculum fili
TTTCTCTGACCATTAATCATCAGCTTCACTTCGCCAAAATCGTATTCAAACCGGTCACCTGGTTCGTAGTCCTGACTGATGAAGCATTCTCTGTGCCTGTTCCTTTTCTCTTTGACCCTTTTTGTGATGGTCGACAATCCAATGTCGAATCCAGCAGCCCTGATCAGATCCCAGATCTGTAAGCAGGTCAGCTGCTGCTTATG